>NZ_JAFLKV010000068.1 GCF_019163035.1 Sulfuricurvum sp. | reverse complement strand
TCGGGATGGGTGAGGGTGATGGGACCGCCCGTTTCGATTTGGGATTTGAATTTTGGGATAACACTGCCGCTGGAACCGAGAACATTTCCAAATCGGACGGCTACGATCTCACTGTTGCGTGGATCGACATTCTGAGCATAAAGTTCTACGATTCGCTTGGTCGTACCCATAACGTTGGTCGGACGAACCGCTTTGTCGGTGGAGATGATGACGATTTTAGCGACGTTATGCTCGATTGCGCTGTCGATGACATTACGACTGCCGATGACGTTGTTCATGATCGCCGTTTGGATGTTTGCCTCGCAAAGGGGGACGTGCTTATAGGCGGCGGCATGGATGACAATATCGGGAGAACCGTTTTGTATGATTTCGTTCAATCTCTGTTTATCGATGATATTGCACAGATGGAGGAAGGCTGAGGGGATTTTCTCACCGATTTGGTAGAGATTGTATTCGCTGTGATCGATCAAAATAAGATTCTTTGCCCCGAAACGGTAGCACTGCAACGCAATCTCGCTTCCGATACTCCCCCCCGCACCGGTAATAAGGACATTTTTCCCTTCTATAAAGTTTTCAACAGTCTGGGTATCAAGATCTTTGGGGTGACGAGCCAGTAGTTCTTCAACTGATAAGGAGGTAATAGACTCTTTTCCATCGGATAGGAGTGTTGAGCGCTTGATATCGGTAATCCCTGAATTAGAGAGAAGTTTATAAGCGAGTTGTAAATACTCGCTCGGGAGTGAACCATCAATAATAGCGGCTGATATTTGTTTAGAGTCGATTAAAAAAGGAATTTCAGTGGTACCGGATATTTTTATATTTTGTATAGTGGAGCTGATCATATTGTGATTTTTCTCTTGAATAGCAATTATTCCTATCGGATAATAGTCATTTGAACTGTCACTTTCCACCATACTTTTGATCAGATTAGCGGTATTTGCGGATATCCCCACAATGAGTGTCGGTTTGTGTGTATCGCTTTTAGATGATTCCATGGTAAGTCGTTTGGATAGCCTTAGGGCTCCAACTAAAGCAAGGGATAAAACCATATCTATACCGATTACACTACGAGGCATGGGGATAAAAAGAGGTGTGCTGAGTAAGTAAAGAACAAAAAAAGCGATAACTACTAAAATATGAGCAAAGAAGAGTTGCTTAGCGTCATGTAAACCAAAAAAGCGCCAAGTCATATGATAAATTCCAAAGAGATAAAAACTTCCCCATTTTAATAACACAAGAGTAAAGAATACACTATAAAATTTAGACATATGCTCTATGGGAATGTTAAAATCAAAACGGAGTGAATAGGCAAAGTGGAGAGATACGAAAAAAAGGATAAAATCGACACCTAAAAAAAAGAGAAGTCTCTTTGTAAAGCTAGGACTTAATAAATCAAAACTTTTCTCTTTTTTAGTTAATAGCATAGTTTATATTTTCAGTTTATAAATTTTTGCCATTGGACTCAATATTACAGGTTGAAAAAGATTTCTGTCATACTGTTCTAGTACAAACATTTGGATGTAGGTAGAGTTGAAGAAGTAATCATCCATGACTAAGAACTGACCATAACTTGCCATATATATGACAGTTAAGCCATCGGACGCAAAGTTCTGTCGGTTGATTTGTAGTTTTTTGTTTGGATCGTATCCGACTTGATAAAATGCTTTGATAGGCATACTCTGAGCACCCATTTTTAAGGTGCTGGTGGCTTTTATAATAGAGACCCCCTGCCCAAGTTCAATGCTCGCTCCAGTATCTTGTCCGCCGTGGGATACAAAGAAAAAATGAGAGGGTTTTTTTTCTGTTCCATTTAAATCAAGATTACTAAAAAGTGATACGGTTGGGAAGATATCCAGCATTCTTAGAGGTAAAAACAAGAATGCGTCTCGTGATTTTTGAGGAGTTTTGTATTCAGGAAGAGATAGTGCATTTATAAAATCATTTGGATCTCTAAAGCCTTCTTTACTCAGCATATATTCAAAATCATTGGCAGTTTTATTTTTATCATTAAAACCTTGCTCGGTGTATTCGGTATAGAGGCGCATCATATGAGCCGCTGATGCCGAATCTTGTGCCGTTAAAACAAAAGCGGTGGGAAAATTGACGTCTCCACTGTGCTTGCCTCCATCAACCCATGTTTTAACATCGGCATAGTAGCGGATAGGGTAACCGTAATCCCACCACGAAATGACATAATCTTCTCGTGCGGCAATTTTACGAAGTTCATCTAATACTAGAACTTCCTGATCAATAAAAACAGTTGGTGTCATATATTCACGAATATGGGTATAGTTGGGATATAAAGCAGCGAGGGTGAAAATAAATAGGGAAAGATATCGAAGCCAAGATTTTTTAATTCGTTGAGTCGTCCATAACAGAAGGTATGCAAATCCGATTGCCATCATTGGAACGGCATAAATGGTAAAACGTAATCCTGCAAACATAGCAATAAATCCCAAACCGACAAGAGGAAGTGTGACGAGGAGTGGGCGATAAGCAATAAGTGCCATTCCATAGCCGATACATGCCAGTATAAAGGTGATAGTATGTCCGCTGATTCGCTCAGCAAAAACAGTAAAAGGTATTTGTCCTGCTTCACGAACCGTAGACATTACGTTATAGTAATGAAGCGATGATGCTATAGTATTTTCACTTCCGTTGGTAAAAAAATAGATTTTGATATGAAACCATATTGGATCAATTCCTCCGGTAAAAAAGTAGATTCCGATAATAACGGCAAAAAGAGGCCAAAAAAGTTTGATTGACAGTTCTTTTTTAAAATGGAAGAGGGCAAAGATGAGGACTGCTAATCCGATTTTAGCAACAATAGGTACAGCGAGAATTCCGATCAAGATAAATAAAGCAATTTTATAAAAATAAATATTTTTTCGATCAAAAATAATGGTATAGCCAAGAATCATCAAAAGCAATGCTGTATCTAACGCATAAGCCTGTGGGTACCACCATTGGTAGAGGGCAATAGATATAGTTATGGGGATAAGGTATCGGTTGCGTTGATGCGTAAGAGCGAGAATCAGCGAGTACATTTCCAAAACGGGAAAGACAATGTTCAGCATATCGGTATCATAGTAACCGCTCATCGTTCGATTGTAGTAGCTGTTGGCTATAGAGCCGATCAGCGCGGCTATGAATCCCATAGTGGTTTGATTTAAAGCACGACCGATCAATATAAGGGGAATGACGATTAAGGAGCCGAGAAATGATGGCATATAAAGGATGAGTGTTTCAAAGCTGATAGGAAGTATTTTAGCGAGTACCGCCGTAAGTTGAGACATGGCAGTATCGATAGGGGATAAATCATTTTTTTCATGATGACCTTGGAGGATATCACGAGCACCTTCTGCATAATAATAGCCATCATTGTTACTGATCATTAGTTCATTATTCCAGTGAACTTGCGGTTGGGCATTAAACTCGTTGACCCAGATAAAACGGAGGGATACGGAAAAGAGATAAGCTAAGGTGACTAAAATGAGTAAGGTCGTTAAAGAGGTGCGTTCTTCGCGTAGTTTTAGCATAATCGGGTTGCTCCGTGTTTTAGTGGGTGTATTTTAGCTGAAAGGGCACTCTTTATCAATAATTTAAAGTTTAGTGGGTTACACCCTCTTTTTTAACTACTTTTAAAAATGTCAAAAGAATGATTTTAAGATCAAAGAGAAATGAATGCCGTTGTAAATATTCGGTATCAAGGGCTACTTTTTGAGGAATCGGCAGTTCATCCCGTCCGTTTATCTGCGCCCATCCGGTTAATCCAGGAGTAAGAACATGAACCCCTGTCGCAGTTCGTTGTGAAATGAGATCGTCTTGGTTGAACAAAGCTGGACGGGGTCCTACAAAACTCATATCTCCTTTTAAAATACTCCAAAGTTGCGGAAGTTCATCAAGACTGCTTTTTCGTAAAAAGGAACCGATGGGGGTCAGCAGTGCATTAGGGTCATTCAGCAGGTGGGTAGCCACCGCTGGAGTATCGACCCACATACTTCGAAATTTTGGCATTAGAAAAAGAGTGTTATTCTTGCCGACCCGCTGAGACCAGTACAATATCGGGCCTTTTGAAGTGATGCGAACCATCAATGCCACGATGACAAAAGGGATTAATAAAATAAGTGCGGCAATAGAGGAGAGAAAAAGGTCAAAAAGTCGTTTAAATGTCATAGTGTTCGCCTTGTATCATATTTTTTATCCCCTCTTCTGTAGAGTACGGGTTACGAAATCCCAGCTGTTCTTTCGTCAGCGTATTATCGATGAGTAAATTACCAAAGAGTCGTTGATGGAAAGAGGGTTTAATGAATTTTAGTAGATACTCGAAGAGAGGAATATGTATTAAATAGAGTTTTTTTCCTAATGCACGACCAATGGTCCGAATGAAATCACTTGTCGAGAGGGCGGTGTCATCGTTCGCTAAAAAGATCCCGCCTTTTTGGTGTTCTATGATGTGTGTGATTAAAGCGCATAGATTGCCGATATAAACCATGCTTCGTTGATTTTCTGTATTACCGAATGGTAGAATCGGCATTTTTTGGATGAGGGTGATTAAGCTTTTTATATTGGCTTTGACACCTGCCCCGTATACAATTGGTGTGCGAATAATCGACACCATAAAATTTTTGTCACCCAATTTTTGGAGCTCTTGTTCCGCGTGTAGCTTGCTTCTTCCGTAATCGTCCTGAGGATGGCATGGGGTGGTTTCACTATAAACGGTATTGGTCTCTTCGCCGTATACTTTGACCGTACTCATGAAAACGAATTGTTTAACACCGGCGGCTTTGGCTTTTTTGGCTAGATCAAGTGTTCGTGTAACATTAATCTGTTCATATGCTTCGGAAGGGGCACCATTCATCTGATGGACGAGTGCGGCTAGATGGAGAACGGTGTCAATACCGGATAAATTCAAAGTATCGATATTGCTATTGTGGAATGAAAAAGGGATAATATCTTGTGATGCAGTGTATCGGGTAAAATGGGCTCCGATAAACCCAGTTGCTCCCGTGAGAAGTATTTTCACGTTTTTCTCCAGCCTAATTGATGAAGTGTTTGTTGATTTTTATTTTTTCGGAAAGGGTCAAAAAACCATCCATACTTATTAAAGTAGCTAAAAACTGAGCGTATAAAAATTAATAATAGTTTAAAACTGCGGTGCGATCCGCGTTGATATTCATGATAGATGGAAACATCAGGATAAAGAATAGTTTTTGAGACCGTCCCGATTCTTCGGGAAAGATCAGCATCTTCTAGATACATGAAAAATCGCTCATCAAATCCTCCCGTTTCTTTGATAGTATTGGTTCGCAAAAACATAAAGCAACCTGATATAAATGGAATTTCTACAGCGGATGAGTAATCAAAAAAAGTGAGTTCGTAACGTCGATTGAGTTTATTCAAATAGCCTTTGATAGGGATAAAACGTCTGGCAAATAGATCCCATGGAGTCGGAAGTAAGCGAGCAATATACTGAGTTTTTCCATTGGGATATAAAACCTTTGGCATTAGTAGTCCTACATCTTCATGTACATGCATATATTCTGTGATTTTTTCCAGAACACCATAATCGAAATAAACATCGGGGTTAAGAATAAGATGATATGTAACACCTTGAGAGATTGATAGGTTTAGAGCAAGATTATGTGCGGCGCCAAATCCAGGATTAGATGGATTATGGATATAGACGATCCGTTTATCGGAGGAAGATAATATTTTAAGAATATCTGTCGGAGAATTATCAATGAGATAGAGCTTGACATTGTATGAAGTGCTCAAAAAGCTGTCAATTGCTTTTTGGATCATAAATATAGGGTTATTATACAGGACGATAGAAGCATTAATATGCATAATCTAAAGCCTTTATTAATTGATCAGTAGATTTAGCCCATGAAAAATCTTGTGCCATTTTTTGAGCGTTTATGGATAAATAATTGCGTAACTCTTTATCTCCCACAAGTCTGATAATATTTTCTTGAAGCTTACTAATATCTTTTGGTTTATACATTAAACAGTTTTCATTGGGAACCGCATATTCATTAACGCCGCCGGCATCAGTTAGAACTACACTGCAACCACAGGCCATGGCTTCTAAAGGAGGCAATCCAAAACCTTCCCACCATGAGGTAGAAACAAAAATATGAGATTTGTTCATATAGTACGCTATTTCATGGTCATTTTTGGGCTTTATAAGCTGCATTCCAGTTATATCAAATTCTGATAAATTATCATGAGAAATCAAATAGATATTATCAATGTGTAACGTAGATTGGATGTTGTTGAGTGCATGTATAAAATCTATAAAGCCTTTCCATGGATGTTTTCTAGCTACTATGCAAATGTTGATTTTATTTTCTTCGCGGGTATTTTGATTGTAGAAAATAGTATGATTTAAAGCAGGATGGACAAGGTTGAAGAATATTTTTTTTGTTTTTAGAATTTCACTAAATTTGTCATAGGTATAGATTGAGTTAAATAGATATTTCACATTGTAGTGGTACGACAGCTTGGTTAAAATTTTATAGATTATGAGAAATATTTTATGTTTCAAAACTAATAAATCGTCATATATCGCATAATCATCTGCTTGGATAAATCGATACACCTTATTGTGTTTAGTTAGTGGAATAAAAATTGACATTATGGGGTCGGTAAAAATTAAAAGCTCATTTTTGTAAGTTTTATTAAGGTAGTTAAAAAGGTGAAAAAGATTGAATAACTTATGTATTTTACTGTTTTTATAAGTTCCTATAGGGATAAAGGTAATCTTTTTGGAGATATTGAAGGTATTGGTTTCTTCGGAATTTTTTGGATACACAATATCTATATTTATATTACGAGTAACCAGTTCATTGGAAAGTTCAAGGATAACTCTATTTCCACCACCTGTTTTAATTGAGGGTAAAATAAAGACGATTTTCATATTTGAACTTTTTTAATATAATGTTTAAGTATTCTATATATTTTCATTACAATTGCATGAAAAGGGTAATATTCTTTAGTGATTGTATAATATTCATCAATAATCGTTTTCCCTGATACGGCAGATACTCCCCCATCTAAATATATAGATATTAAGATAGGGGTATACAAGGCAGATGCTCCATTATGTCTTGCTTTTAAATACTGTTCATAGTCAGCAGCGATTTTATATCGTACATCAAATGGATAATCTTGTAGCCAGCGTCTTTTTACAAACACTGATTGATGACAAAAAGGAATTTTTTGTTTTTCAGAAAAATTCTTAACCTTAATAATCGTTTGCTTTCCAGTTACTTCATTTTCTAGTACGTGATCTCCATAAATGTAATCATATTGCTGCTCGAAAGGTAAGGCTTGGATAACATTATTATCAAAAAATACATCCCCCGCATTCATAAAGTTAATCCAATTTCCTCTCGCAATCTTGGTTCCTTTATTCATGGCATCATAGATACCTTCGTCTTTTTCACTAATCCAATAATTTATTTTGTCTTTATATTTATGGATAATATCAAGTGTCCCATCGGTACTTCC
>NZ_JAFLKV010000002.1:3478-7538 GCF_019163035.1 Sulfuricurvum sp. | reverse complement strand
TAGGAGAACAAAGATGCCAAGACGCCCAAGAATAGATATGGCAGGTTACTATCACATCGTTAATCGGGGAGTAGAGCAGCGAATTATCTACAAAGAGCATGAAGATTACGAGATATTTTTAGAGATGCTCTGCACTGCAAGTAAACTCTATAACGTACAACTTCACGGTTATGTATTGATGAGCAATCATTATCATTTGCTGATCGAAACAACCCAAGAGAACCTTTCCAAATTCATGAAACATATCAATGCATCCTACGCGATCTATTTCAATAAAAAATATAAACGCTCAGGTCATCTGTGGCAAGGACGTTTCAAATCATGGTACGTAACCGATGAAGCCTATTTATACGCATTGATAAGTTATATTCATAACAATCCAGTAAAAGCAAAAATCGTTAATAAGTCTGAAGAATACCGATACAGCTCTCATCTTGCTTTTATCGAAGTAGCAGAACTAATTGCATGTTTGAGAAAATCGTTTATTTTTACAGAGTTTCAAGATAAAAACGATAGAAAAGCATTTTTGCAAAGTACAACAGATGACAGTATCCTCCATGAGATCAAAAAGACTTCAAATCTAGTGGTTACGTCGGTTAATGAGAAAACAGTAAGCCACCAAAGGTTACAAGAGATATTTGCTAATATACTCGATAATAAAGACCGAAACAAGAAAATATTTCAAGCGACCAACGAGGGCTACTCTCAACATACTATAGCTGTATACTTGGGAATCTCTCAGCCATATGTCAATAGAATCATAAAGAAGATGAGAGATAATGAGTTATAGGTATCACCTGACCTCCTTGTATAAATTAAGAAGATAACAATCTTTAGAGTAGTGTTAGGTCAAAAATAAGGTAAAATGTTAGCGGGTATTTACCAGAGTACCTTAATTCGCCAAAAGAGGCTCCCATCCTAACATTCGACCACACCGTTATCCCTGAGGGTGATGCAGACCTCGGCGATAATCTTTTATATTACGACTATAACATCGATCACCTTTTGTCGCTCGAAGCAAAAGGGTTAACGATGGAAGACGAGGGGTACATCAGTGCCTTTCGTTCATTTGAGGGGGAGGTGTATGAGAACTACATCTACGAAAAACTCCTCCGCTATGCCGCCAATGAGCCCAAAATCAAAAGTTTTATTATCAAAGGTCCCCATAAACATCGTACCCGCGCCCAAAGTGACGCGTTATCGGTAAGCTGGAAAGGGCAGATTATTTATCGTGCCCGCCACAAAGAGATTGGTGAATTCGATGGACTCCTCTTTACCGACAAAGAGCTCTATTTTGTCGAAATGACACTCGTTAAATCGGTAAGCAACCTCAAAAAACGGCTCCGTAAAAAACGGGCACTGCTCGAAGTGCTGTTTCCCCGTTATAACGTTAAAGCATTGTTGGTACTAAATGAAGGGGCGACAGGGACCTCTGATTTACCTCCGTATGCTTCGGTATGGCTCACTAAGCCTTACAGTGCGCGTCATATTTTAGAGAAGCTGAGTTCCAACTCTCCACGTGAGCCTATGATCCGTATAGAGAGTGATAAAATAGCCCATGCCGAAGAGCTCAAAGTCGCGGCATTTAAATACTATGCGACCCTCTCGTGGATGCTTCGATCATTGCGGGGGAAAGAACCGATTGATCTCGATTTCTTTCGTCGTGCGGCGACTCAGCGTTATCATGATATTTATACGAAAGTATATGTGGGGTATCTCTCGGTCGATGATTTTAAAATCCTAGCTCCTGATCTTTCGTGGAACGGTTCAAATGCTTCCCGTGTGGTGGTTGCTATCGAAAAAGATCACTCCGGCGGCTATTTCCTCACCTATTTTATCCGTCATAGCTCTAAAAAACTCGACAATGTCGTTCTCGGTTCTGGGGGGAGTAAAGTGGCTAAAAAAGATCCGTTTGGAATTACCCTCACCGAGATGAATCACCTCGATAAAGTAATGGATCAGAGTTTTGCCTTTACCTTTGAGCAGCATACAGAGCTGGACAACATTGTAAGTAAACTGATCCATTAGCCCCTTATTAACCGTCAATTGTCTCTTTTTTCTTATACTTGCAGTATTCTATAAAGTATAAGGGAATTTTATGAAAAGAGTGATAGTTTTACTATTGGTAACAATGAGTCTTTGGGCGGCTCCGTATAAAGTGGGTCAATCGGTGATGCCGCTCGATCTGAACGATCAATTCGGTAAACGCTATACCCTCAAAATGATGCCTAAAACGCTCATTATGGCGTTTGAGAAAGGGACAGGTGCAACGGTCAACGAATACCTAACCGTTCAGGAAAAAGGGTATTTGGCGAAAAACAAAGCGGCGTTTGTCGCCGACATCAGCCAAATGCCCAAATTCATTACAGAGAGCTTCGCATTGCCGAAAATGCGCAAATATACCCATACGGTTTTGTTGATCCAAGATGAAGAGCAGGGGCTTAATTTCCCGTATCAGGAAGATAAAATCACCGTGATGAAATTTCGGGGCAATTTTCTCACCAAAGTGGAATTTATCTCCACCCCCACTGAACTGAAAAAAGCGATTGAGCAGTGATTACTCCGCTCAAAGCTTTACGAAAGAATCGGTTTAAAACCGCCTTGATCTTTATCAGTATGAGTGTTTCGATTGCCGCAATATTTTTGATTAGCGCCATTTCGGGCGGTGTCGTGAGCATGTACAGTTCGATGCTCAAAACGGATGGGGATATCATCGTTACTCAAAAGGGGATTGCCGATACCTTTTTCAGTGACATTAACTGCTCCGTTGCAGATAAGATTGCGACCATGGAGGGGGTCAAAGAGGTGAGCGCCCTTATCTTGGGTGCAGCTCCGGTAGAGCCTCTCCCCATCGTCGGTATTTACGGTGCGAGTGAAAACCGGTTTAAAAGCTACGCGTTGATACAAGGCTCGTATCCTACGGAGGGCGAAGTGATGTTAGGATCTAAAATCTATGAGACGCTCAAACATCCCAAAACGATCTCCCTCTCTAAAAAAGAGTTTCGTGTCAGCGGCGTATTTAAAAGCCGTATCGGATTTGAAGACGGCGGAGTCGTTATGCCGTTGAGTGATGCGGGAGTCGTATTTCATAAAAGTGCATCGATCTTTCTCATTGCCCTCGATGATTTGACTCAAAGCGATACCATCATCGCCCATATCAACAAAACGCATCCCGAAATGGAAGCGAAAACAACCGATGGGTTTATCGATTCCTACAACCAGTTCAAAATTATCAAAACGAGTTCCGATGTGATCGGTGCAATGGCGTTTTTGATGGGTATTTTGGGGATTGTGAGCATGATGAGCATGGTAGTGAACGACCGCAAAGCGGAATTTGGAATTATGCGCTCTATTGGGCTCTCATCGAGTACCATTATATTTAAACTCCTGAGCGAGACGCTGATTATTGCCGTGTTAGCATTTGCGGTGGCGTATGGGGTTTCACTCGGAGTGTTGGAGCTGATCGAGCACGCCGAAAAATTCCAAGGTTACATTAACGGTGAGATCACCTTTGCATTGGCGTTGAAAGTCTTTATCGTCTCGGTGAGCATGGCATTGTTTGGGACATTGCTCCCAGCGGTGTATGCGGCACGGATAGATCCTATGAGTCTGATCCAACGAGGTGGCGCATGAAAATCGAAGCACTAGGAGTCGAGCACTTCTACGGACATGAAAAAGTGTTAAACGGCGTCGATATTACCATTGAACCGGGGAGCTTTACCGCCATTATCGGAGAGAGCGGGAGTGGTAAAACAACATTGCTCTCCATCCTCTCGACACTGTTGCAACCCTCAGCGGGGATTGTCCGATACGATGGGAAAATTCTGAGCGAACTGGGAAATATTGACCGTTTCCGTCGGCACAACATCGGATTTGTGTTTCAATTTCACTATCTCATCTCCTATTTGACCTTGCGCGAAAATATTGCGTTGGGTGCGATCGATGAGAGCCGTGTCGAGCCGTTATTGCAATCACTCGGAATTGTCAAACTCTCCCACCGTTACAGTGATGAGGTTTCAGGAGGAGAGCGTCAGCGTGCTGCCATCGCACGTGCGTTGGT
>NZ_JAFLKV010000002.1:0-3378 GCF_019163035.1 Sulfuricurvum sp. | reverse complement strand
TCACTCCATATTTCACAGATGCTGTACGGGTTTTTCCCATTGATGCTCTCTTTGCTCCCCTTTGCACTGTTCCAAAAAGAGGGGGTTCTATCTGAAACGGCGATAGCTCATTTGCGCCGCTATTTCGTAATTTGGAACCTCTTTTTACTCTTTATGTCTATGGCATTGCTATTCGGAAATATTCGGGGATTACCGTTTTACGATTTTCCCTATCAGCTGAATTTCCTCCTTGCTTTTAGCGGTCTGTTTTATCTCCTAGCCCTCATCGATGCACTGCGTCGTTATGAGAAGCGTCCTCTGTGGGTCAATGTATCGCTCGCCGCCGTCATCGCCGCACCTATCGCTTTGGTAGTGCTGATGAACCCGCAATACGGTCAGGTGGAGCAAACTCTCATCGGACCGCACGGTGATAATACATTGGGGATGAGTTTTACCCTCATTCCGATCTATTATCTCCTCATTAAGCTGGTCGCAACACAGGAGTTCAAACCGCGATGGCATTGGTTGTGGATTGTCCCGTTAGTGGGGTATTTGCTATCCCTCATCATCCGTAACTTTTTCCATAATTTGAGCTACAACGAAGAGTGGTTTTTTCAGTATCTCACTCTCCTTTATCTGCCGCTGTTATGGGTATGGCTCCGTGATGCGGGGGTAAATTTTAACACTAACCCTTATTTGATCCTCTCCATTTGGGCATTCGTGTTTGTGGATGTAGAGGGGAATTTTCTCTTTATCCCTGAAATTCGCTCGTTGATTCACCGCAATGATTTGGTGGTGGGGCACGCGCATATCGCAATGGGGCTAGGGGTGGCGTTTATGGCACTCGCCATTTTGCACCAGCTTTTGCCGAACCTTTTCCGTCGGGTCTATGCAGTGCTATGGACAGCACTGATGGCGCTGATGGCACTCGTTCTTACGATAGCGGGGATACTGGAAGCCAGCGGAGATAGTACAGCGGTAGAACCCTATTTGGGGATGCGTGCGCTGATCGGTGCATTGCTTGTGGGGATCATCGTGTGGATTACCTATGAGAGGCTTAAGTTTAAACTGGATTCGCCGCTAAAACTCTATCACTTGAGCGGATTTTTGAGCGATGCGGGGGGTGGGGTGATCCTCATCCTCTCTGGGGCGGCATTGTTCCCATTGCTCGGATTTCATTTTAGCGGAACGTATGAGTACATCGTTTTTGCGTTTATGATCGGGACGGGGTTGGCACATTGGTATGGACTTCAGTATGACCCGCACCGATTTGGCGAATTTACTGCATCGGTACGTGCCATCTGCGCATCCGTCTTTGTGGCTCTCTATATGGCAGGGATGCTCGATGGGATCGCCCTTTTGGTAGCTCTTTATGACGCTGGTTTTGCATTGGTCTATTGGTTGTTTTTACGAGGCAGAGCGTGAATCTACTCGTCCTCGTCCTCAGTTCACAGCTTTTGTACTATCTTCTTATCGCCCAAACAGGGGTGGTCGGGGCGTTTGATTCCCATATTCATGATCTCTACACCCTCCCTATCGGCGGGATAATCGGAAGTTTGCTTAGTGCTCTTTGGCGTCACCTTGATCTCAAAATGGAGCTTATGTTTTTATTTGGAGTTCAGATTATGATCTCGTGGTTTTATCCCAACTATTCGCTTGGGGTGTTACTGACACTAGGGTTTGTTGTGGGGTATACCACTCCGATTCTGATTTATATTTTCAGCTCTCAAGGAAAAGCTCAGCTCGCGCTCGGGTTGGCAATATCCTATGCGATCGGTACGGCACTTTATACCTATCCGTTTGAAGAGCGGAGGGTAATTGCGTTAGTTTTACCGCTAATATCTATTATTGCACTCTATTTCTTTGATCTTAAACGTCTTATCGTGATCAAATATAAAAAGTTTCCATGGCGCATCGTGGCGATTATGATGCTTTGGATTTTTGCCGATTCGGCGCTCTTTGAGACATTGAGCCGATCCGGCGGTATGGATATTTGGAGTGAGTATACGGGGGTGATTATTGTATCTCACCTAGTCGGGGTGTACGGAGCGTATCATTTCGGAGATGAACTAATCAAACAGATCCCGCTTGTTTTAGGACTGTTTGTTATGAGTTATCTCTTTTATTGGTTGGAAATCCCCTTGGCGCTTGCCATTGTCTATCCCGTTGTCATTTCGTATTATAATGTTCTTTTATTTCACAAACTAATGCAGTTACGAAATGTCAGAGTGATTGCGTTGAGTATGATCGGTGTCGGCTGGATTGCCACCTCTGCGGCTAATGCAATCGCAATAGAGCATCAGCTTTGGATTGCGGCGGTCGTTTTGGGGGTATTTTTCCTAGTCGTTCCATTTTATTTTAGGAGGATTTCATGATAAAAATAAGTATTGCGGCACTGTTGCTCGCTTCTTCGCTCACGGCGGGGAGTTTAAGTTTTGAGTCTGGGAGTATTAAAGCTCATACGGAAGTATTCGGAGACACTACGATTGACCCGATGACTAAAAAAGCGACGTCGCATTTAAGCATGGATGCTTCTCCTACGACGTTAAAAGGCTCCATCGAGATCTCGATGAGTGATCTTTTCAGCGATAACAAAAAGCGTGATGAGCATATGCAAGAAGCGTTAGAGTCTTCTAGCTTCCCGAAAGCGGTTTTTGATCTCAAAGAGGTTGTCTCAAAAGGTGGAGACAACTATGTCCTAAAAGGGACTATGAATCTCCACGGTGTCAGTAAAGCGATGAACTTCGATGGGACGATTACCGAAGAGGGTAATAAGGTGCGCATTAAAGCTCAAAGCAGTATGAAAATGACCGATTTCGGGATCAAACTGATCAAAATGATGTTTTTGACGGTACGCGATCAGGTTGATTTGAGTGTCGATGTGGGGTTGAAACGATAAATCTCCCCTATCCGTAGCGTAAGGGAGCGAAATGAGTGGGTTGATGAGTTAACTAAGTGCTCAAACCACTCTATCGGCTCATCGACCGACTCATCGGAGAGTTTAAAGGTTCCGTAGTGGATCGGGATAAGGGTTTTTGCCCCTAAATCGTGTGCGGCTCGGAGCGCTTCAGGGGGGTTGATATGCACCTTCTTCATGATTTTTTCGGGACGATATGCCCCGATGGGTAAAAACGCTTCATCAATCTCAAATCGCTCTTGTATCTCTTTGAAATGCTCTCCGTAGGCAGTATCTCCGCTATGGTAGATCGAATGATCTGCGTTTTGTATCACATACCCTCCCCACAATGCTTTGTTCATATCCAGATAGGTACGGTTGCTCCAATGCAGGCTTGGAACCAACGTGATAAATAACCCGCCCACCATCACCGATTCCCACCACTCCAGCTCAAAACATCGCTCACGATCTATTTTACCTTTGAGATAACGCCAAAATCCATT
>NZ_JAFLKV010000059.1 GCF_019163035.1 Sulfuricurvum sp. | reverse complement strand
GCCGTCCATGCAAACCCCCAAAAGAGCATCGCAACGATCATACCGATCAGATAGATATTTGTTGATTCTTTTTTCATGGCGTGATTGTGCGACTTTTTGGCTTTGAGGTGGATGAATCACCCTTTAGAAATTGTTAGTGTTTTTCTCTTTGGTCTCTATATTTGAAATGTTCAAAATTTGTTCTAAAAATCCTATCTCAGCAATCCCTGATTTTTGCTCATCCTGACGAAGCGCCTGAATTTGCTCGAACATCTCACTGCTCATCAGCAGTTCGCTCTCTTTTCCCTTTTTCTCATCCTCCGCCTTTTGTGCTTCCATCATCTCTTCGATAAGCTGTTTTTTATAGTCATTCACCATTTTGTTAATATCCATCGGGATTTCGGGATTCTTTTCTTTCTCTTTGAGGAGTTTGGCACGATACTCTTCGACGAGGGCTTTGATTTTCTCTTCGTCAAGCTCTTTGAGGAAAACGGCAGCACCTTTGGTGCGCAAGTCATTTTTAAACTTGCTCAATTTACCATCTTCGGCATTGATCTCATCGCGTGTTTTATACTCTTGTGTCGGATAAAATTGTGCGATCAATGCCGCATAATCTTGATCGATACTCTCATCATTCGTGATGCCGGGTAACACATTGAGCGACGTATTGGTAACAGAGGCTACATTCATGATAATCTCCAAACGTGATTTCTGTATTCATGACAAGCAAAAATCATTCTCTAATATGATAAAATTGCACCATGAAAATTTTCACCTCCGAGAGCCTCTCCGATATCCTCACATGGGCAAAAAATACCCTAAAAGAGAGTAATAAGATCACCTTTTCCGCACTCAATCCCGATGTCGAAGCCGGACACTATGCTGGCGAAATCATAACGATCCGTGAAATAAATTATCGTTACCGCAGTTACAAAGCATGGAATGATTTAGGTGAACTGCTATTTTGCCGGATGCTGACTCCAAAACCCATCTCAGAAAATACAATCGCAATCACCTATGAGAAAATCGACCTTAGCGACTCATTTCATCACGTTGCCGCAAAAGAGGAAAAGTATGGAACCGCTTCACGTTTTAACGCCATCCACAAAAATGAAGAACCTGCTTTTTTGAGTCCCTATTTACGAGCACTTCGAAGTGTTAAAGTAGAAAATAAAAAACGTATCCTCAATCTTGGAATCAATACGGGTGATGAATTCGACCTCATCCGTCAAATTCTTACCGCTGAAGAGTATATGAGTCTCTCCCTCGTTGGAGTCGACCATTCACCAAGTGCAATTTCGGTTGCACAAGAGCGATTTCATGAGGGAAATGCAACATTTCACGTTCACGATATCAATGCGCTTTCATCCCTAAATCTAGGACGCTTTGATCTCATCATCACCATCGGGACATTGCAAAGCAGTACATTGGAGTTTAAACTACTATTTGCTTCATTGGTGCAAAACTATCTCAATCCAGATGGAGCCATGATCTTGGGATTTCCAAACTGCCGCTGGATGGGAGGGGAGATGATCTACGGAGCCAAAGCTCCCAACTACCCCTACTCGGAGATGTCAATCCTCATCAAAGATATCTACTACTGTAAAAAATACCTTCAACAAAAGAAGTTTCGGGTAACGGTAACGGGAAAAGATTATCTCTTTATCACAGCAACCAAAATCGGCTTATGAATCGGGTAGATACGTTGCGTGAGTTGAGCAGCTTGTTAGAGCGTTAATCCTCACGCCCCACGTTACCCCATACATCATGTTTGACATGTTCTTTACTCCCTAATGGCTCTTTTTTAATATGATAAGCTTCTTTGTCTTTGGTGACACAAAAGAGTTCATAAATCAAAAGATGGGGATTATGCTTTACTACAACATCCAATACATCCAATGTATTTGCATATTTTTGAATTTCGGCAATTGTATCTATATCTTTAGAAACGATTTTAACGACCAAATCACCCTTGTAACCGGCATAAGTATTCACTTCTTCAATATCATAATCCAAAGCAAACCGAATAATATTTTTTCTCTCTGTCTGCATTATCTACAACCCCTTTTAAATATTTATTATAAACAAAATATACCATATTATGATTGTTATTTGCCTAATTAACATCAGCATGGTACAATACCTAAGCCATGTGAAAAGGGGAAAGATGCGGTATATACTTTTTGGTTTCCTATTACTCAACTCTATAAACTTGTTTGCCAGGAATGAGGTTGAAGCGATCAATCTCTCCCTCCAATCACTCCAGAGTGAAGAGTCTCTCCTCGAAACTGAGGTATTAGACAACACCCTCGATCGCTACCGTGGTACTATTTCCCCTTTATACAGACGTTATCAAGTAACCACTGAAGAGTTAGAAAAGATTAAAACAAAATTTGCCGATGCAGGAATCCCCCCATTTTTTGCCCTTATACCCTACTCTGAATCTAAATTCAACCCAACAATACACGGTTATGGAACGGCTGGATTATGGCAGTTCAGTAAGCAAAGTGCTCGAAATTTCGGTTTGAACGTTACTAAACACAATGATGAACGACTCAATATCAATAGCTCAACGGATGCGGCGATACGATACATCAAATACCTCAAAAAAGAGTTTGGAAGTTGGTATTTAGCTGATTTTGCGTATGCGATGGGGGAGGGAACACTGCGTCGTATCATTCAAAAAAATGGTAGCAAGAAACTTTCGGTTCTACTCAAAGATCCCCATTTCCCATCGGGAGCAAAAGCCCATTTTTCAAAAACACTTTTACTCGATGCAAAAATTCATTACACAAAAGAGGATAAGGAAGATAGGGGAGAGTAATTCTCCCGAAGGAGACAAGAGGTTACGTATTAGCCGATATTCGTATAAACGGCTTGGACATCATCGTCCTCTTCAAGTTTATCGATCAATTTTTCGATATCTGCCATCTGCTCATCACTAAATTCTACCGGCGAATTTGCAATACGTTCTAGTGCGGCACTATCAGGGGTAATTCCCATTTTTTCGAGTTCTGCAGAGAGTGCTCCAAATGCGGTATATTCACCGTAAACACTCACTTCGCCCTCCTCTTCTTCGATACTTTCTAGCCCTGCATCGATAAGTGCAAACTCAAGCTCTTCGAGATCCATTGCCGGTGTCGGGAAGCGGAATACCGCTTTGCGGCTAAACATAAATTCCAAAGAACCATTGTTAAGAGTTTCCCCTTTAGCACGACCGAAGATCGTACGGACATTGGAAATCGTTCGAGCATTGTTATCGGTAGCACACTCCACAAAAACGAGTGCACCGTGCGGTGCTTTTCCCTCAATATTCATCTCCGCCAAAGATATAGCATCTTTGCCCGAAGCTCGTTTGATCGCAGCGTCGATGTTATCTTTAGGCATATTTTGCGCTTTTGCTGTCAAAATCGCACTGCGGAGTTTCGGGTTCATATCGGGATCTTCCCCACCCTCTTTTGCCGCCATCGTGATAATTTTACCTAATTTTGGAAATACGCGTGACATATTTCCCCAACGCTTCATTTTTGCCGCTTTACGATATTCAAACGCTCTTCCCATACGGTATACTCCTCAAAATAGTCTGAAAAAATTATTGGAATTATATCTGCTTTAAGAGATTAAGACAACGGCTGTTTATTATCATTATTTAACAAAACTATGCTATTCTCTGAGATCTAAAACAATACTAAACTATAACACAAAAGGGTAATGATGTACTCTTCAAAGCACTTATCATCTCCCTTTGTTCGTCACTTATGGCTGACAAGTGGGATTGTAGTACTATTTATACTCTCTTTTACCATTTACGTCTATGCTGAAAAACAAATCGACCGTGCGAATGAAATTCGTCTACGCTCTTTTATATTAGCGGATGAGTTGCGCCAATCATCCGATGATTTAACCCAAATGGTACGAACCTATGTAGCAACGAAGAATCCTCTCTATAAAAAGCATTATCAAGAGATTCTTGATATTCGCAACGGTACAACACCTCGTCCACTCGAATATCAAACTATATATTGGGATTTGGTGGGGTTGGATAACAAACGTCCCCGTCCATATAGCACTCAAACAACTCCCTTGATAGATATGATGCGTAAAGCAGGGTTTACTGATAAAGAGTTCGCAAAACTTTCCGAAGCCAAAAAGAATTCGGATACTCTGACTCAAACCGAATTTACCGCCATGAGGTTAATTGAGACCTCAACAGCTTCTCCTGCCCAAAAAGATACTCTGCAGCACAAAGCGCTTGACCTTCTCTATAATGATGCTTATCGCAATGCCAAAATATCCATTATGCGACCTATCAATGAATTTTACACCCTTATGGATATCCGAACCAATACCGCTGTTGAAAACGCCCAAACAAAAGCCTTTCTATACCGTATTATTTTTATGACTCTTGGGTTTTTAGCTTTCTTTATGTTGTGGCGTATCAACAAAATGCTCAATAAAACCCTAGGAAGCTCGGTCGATGAAGTACACGCCCACATTACCCGTATCGGAAGTGGCGATTTTTCATTGGCGATTGAAGTTGAGCCAAAAATGAAAGACAGTATTTTAGGGTGGCTAAGTGAAACACAACAAAAACTCAAAATACTCATAGCGAGTAATGAACGGTTAAAACACCTTTATGCCGCATTGAGCCAATGTAATCAAGCAATCGTTCGTGCCACGAACAAAGAAGAACTTTTCCCTATCCTTTGTCAAGATGCGATTCAGTTCGGCGGAATGAAAATGGCATGGATCGGTATAGTCGATGAATCATCCGAATATCTGAAAGCAACCAGCTTTTACGGTGATGGAACCGACTACCTAGATGGACTTCTCATATCATGCGATCCAACGAACCCAACTGCCAAAGGTCCTACCGGACGTGCATTTCATGAAAATCAATCTATATGGTGCCAAGATTTTCAAAACGACCCGTTGACATCTCAATGGCATGAGCGGGGAAAAAAGTACCATTGGGGATCATCTGCCGCACTGCCTCTAACATGTAACGGCAAAGTTGTAGGCGTTTTCACTCTCTATTCGGAGGCTATAGGTGCTTTTGATGAAGCGGCTCGAAAACTGCTCGAAGAGATGGCCATGGATATCAGCTTTGCCTTGGATAGTTTTGAACGTGACACTGCCCGTAAAGAGGCAGAAGAGGCATTGCAAAAAAACCAAAGCCATCTATTAGCTATTATCGAAAATGAGCCTGAATGTGTTAAACTCGTTGACCCGCGAGGAGCACTTCTGGAGATGAATCCGGCAGGACTTGCAATGCTGGAAGCAGAAAGTCTGGAAGAAGCGCAAAAATACAGCCTAATAGATTATCTTCTCCCCGAATGGCGTGCCCCTTTTATAGCCCTACACAAAAGCGTAATGAATGGAAATAACGCCCTCTTGGAATTTGAAATCAAAGGATTAAAAGGAACACGTCGCTGGTTAGAGACCCATGCTACACCGCTGCGCGATAGCGATGGCAAGGTAACCATGTTACTTGGTATTACGCGAGATACCACCGAACGCAAGAATAATGAAGAAAAAATCCGTTATTTAGCAAATTTTGACAATCTCACAGGACTCCCCAACCGGACCCAACTTGCCCTTAAAATTAAACACTTACTGAGTATGGCAAAGCGCAACAATCAGCAGATTGCCGTAATGTTTCTCGATCTTGACCGCTTCAAAGATATCAATGATTCATTAGGGCACAGTATCGGAGACACTGTGTTAATCGAATCCGCTGCGAGACTCACATCTTTTTTACGTGAAGAGGATACCATAGCTCGACTCGGAGGCGATGAATTTATTATTATTCTTCCTGATACTCAGATCGACGGAGCCTCCCAGGTAGCCCAAAAACTTTTAGATGCATTTCAAAGCTCATTTCATATTGGAGATCATGAGCTGAGCATAAGTGCCTCTATCGGTATAGCTCTCTACCCTAATGACGGTGATGATTTTGAAACCCTGTATAAAAATGCCGATACCGCGATGTACAGAGCAAAACAAGAGGGGCGAAATAATTTTTGCTTTTTTACGGAAGAGATGCAACACAAAACAACCCGAAACCTTGAGCTGGGAAATGCACTCCGCCATGCACTGGAACGTAATCAGCTCGATCTTCACTATCAGCCTCAATTTTCAACACGCGGTAAAAGAATCATCGGGGCAGAAGCTCTGTTACGCTGGAGCCATCCTGAATTTGGAAATATCTCACCTGCAGAGTTTGTCCCGATTGCCGAAGAGACGGGAATAATTTTATCGATAGGAGAATGGGTACTTCGTACCGCAATTCAAGCAGCTAAATCATGGATGGATGAAGGGAATGAACCTATCATTATGGCTATCAATCTCTCAGCAGTTCAATTTCGCTCACCGAATTTACCGGAGCTTATAGGGACAATCCTGGATGAAGTAGGATTGCCACCGGAGTATTTGGAATTAGAACTCACTGAAAGTATCGCTATGCATGATCCGCAAAGGGCGATTAACACGATGAATGAGTTACATCTTCGAGGTGTAAGAATGTCTCTCGATGACTTTGGAACCGGCTATTCATCGCTCAGTTACCTCAAAAAGTTCAACATCTATAAACTCAAAATCGATCAATCTTTTGTTCGTGATATCAATATCGATCCGGAAGATAAAGCGATTGTTGCCGCGATTATCAGTATGGCAAAAAGCTTAGGTTTACAAACGATTGCTGAGGGGGTAGAGACGATTGCTCAACTCACGTATCTGAAAGAGCAAGAGTGTAACGAGATACAGGGGTACTACTTTTCCAAGCCTCTCCCTAAGAAGAGTTTTGAAGCGTATCGAACTAACTATCAGCCTAAGGCTTAACGTTTATTCATTGATAAAGACGATGTCGCTTTGAATGTTGTTAAAAAGAAGGGATCGGTTATCAACACGATGCTGGTACAAGAACGTGTTCGGTTCCATCGATCGAAGAACCGTGGTATTGTAATAATAAGCATTAGTACAGCGCCCGATAAAGAGAAATGAGAAAAGAAGTTTGATACGAGGATTTTCAAACATCTCATGCGGCTGTGCCAAAAAGGTGAGACCGAATTTTTTGAGATTCACAAGGTCGAAGATATAAAACATAAAATCTTCGAATTTGGTGTAAAACCCTTCCAAACTTGCGATCTCTTGCATAATATAGTAATAATTATCCAAAAGTTCCCGTTTCTGCATCATTTGGGAAAGCTTGCTTTTGATATCCCGTTTACTGGCGAAAAACGAGGGGCTGACCGCCATATAAATGTTTTGGCGCGCGGCTATTGCCGCATCCAAAGCGGCGTTAAAGTCATCACTCTCATCAAAGCACATATAGTGAAAATCACTGCTGACTTTGAATTTCTCTTCGACTTGATCGGGAGTCGGGTTAGAAAAATCGAGATACAGTGTCGGGATACCGCTATCAATGACGAATGCACGGATTTTATTGGCAAGGTGTGTTTTACCCGAACCCGGCTCAGCCAAGATCAATGTGTTTTCGCGCAATACACGATCTTGGAGTTCGAGGGTAGCGATAGAGCTTTTAAATTTTCCAATTTTTCGTTTCATGTTTGAGTCCATAGTAAGAGATAATAGAGAGATAGTATAGCGGATTTAGAGATAAAGGAG
>NZ_JAFLKV010000152.1 GCF_019163035.1 Sulfuricurvum sp. | reverse complement strand
AACGGTGGTGGCATAGAGGATGAGATGATCGAGGTGATCGAGATTGCTGTGAGTGGCGCTAAAGCTTTTGTGATGGATGAGACCAAAGCCAAAACGCCAGGATTGATGTTCGGTTTCGGATGGTTTTTGGAAAATAAACTGTAGCTCCCGCATCATACGCGGGAGATGACGAAACAGTTTAGGATTAGAATTTGTAAGTGAGAGCCGCGTTAAATGAACGTCCCATTCCTTGTAAAGGAACATAGTCTCCTGATCTATAATTAACGGTATCAATCCCTCCTAGTGGGAGAGCATATACTTTGTCGAAGAAATTGGTGATTGAAAAATCCATATTGAACTGTTTTGACCACGCATAACCTGTTCTCAAATCAACCAAAGCGTATCCTGGAGTTAATGGCTCTTTGCGGAGTGTATCGACTGATTCTTTTGCTGCTACACTCTCAACATCAATTCCGTTATTCCATGCACCGGAAACACGATCAAAGCTAATTTTGGCATGAAACGGCATCATATGATAGAGTGATCCGCCGTCGTCTTTGAAACCACGAGTGTAACTAAGTGAACCTTTAAGGGTTCCTTTGCCATTATCACTGTTATCCCATAACGTTGTGTATCCTGATAAATCAGCACCGAAGAGATGGGCATCCGTATTGACAAAGCGTAAAAATTCAACTGAAGTCGTTTTTGTTCCTGTCGTTGCTTGTCCATACGCACCACTAAATAAGCGCTCTACATCAATATAATTTTTTACTTTAGTGTAATACGGAGTCAATTTGACCCCCCACTCTTTTTCAGCTCCATCATGTAAAGAGATGGTAGTGCTGATGGTATTGGCGACTTCCGGTTTGAGGTCGAGATTACCTACGTATCCATTCCCATCTCCAAACCAGTTGATCATTGCCATATCCATTTTGATTGGATTATTGGGGGTACTTCCATAGCCACCTGCCCATGCAAAACGCTCATAAATATTCGGTGAACGGGTTTTACGTGCAAAACCGAGTTCTATATCAGTAACATCGCTGTATTCGTATTTGGTCATCGCTGTGAGATCATAATTATTATCGGTCTTTTTATGATCAAGGGCATTAAACGCATCCGCATCAACTTTATCATTCCACATTCCAGCTGCACCTGTATTGTTGTTATAACCTACAACATCTCCCGTATTCATACTAACTCTATCATAACGAACACCGATAACAGATGATAATTTCTCACTCCATTGAGAATGTGCTTCGCCAAAAAGTCCGATACGATCACGTTCTCCATCATTAATGTTCCAGAATGTATTTGGTCCCATACCGCCGTATACTCCACTTGGAGAAGGCCAATAATCGTTGAGACGGTATCGATCATAGTCAGCACCAAATTTAAATGTTTGGGTTTGGCTATATGGAAGGGTTGCTTTAATGTTTAAACCGCTCTCTTTCGCTTCGGTATACATTGGCATATCCCCCGTGCGTTCACTTAAAATTTTATTCATATAGTGATCGGTATCTTGGTGGAATGCGTTAGCATCGATCAATAGTGCCCCCACTTTTCCTTTATAGCTTAAATTTCCAGAAGTCGATTTGTTACCTAGCATGTCCATATATTCATTTGGAAAACCAATGTAATCAGCATTACTCTGAGCCACTTTAAGTGCTACGACATCATCAGAATCAATTTTATAAGCGATGGTTGCGGAATGATTTGCTTGTTTATAAAGGGTAGCTTTGACGATAGCACCGTCCCCATTTTTATAGTTGTCTGCTTTTTCTGCATAGCCTGAATAGTTGACGCTGATTTTATCATTAGCTGCGGTTGCAGAGACAGAAACCCCGCGCGCTTGATTGTTGCTGTGATAAAAGCTAGATACTTCACCGTTGATGAGCGCTTCCCTGCCCTTTTGAGCAAATACAGGGGCTTTAGATTTGACTGCAATCGTTCCCCCGATACTGTCTCCACCTTCGCTGACGGGAGTGATCCCTGCCATAACATCGATTTTTTCGATTTTAGTAGTATCGATGTAAGAGAGTGCAGGGTTCATGTGGTTTGGACAGGCTGAAGTGATCGTCATGCCGTCGATATCGATCTTGACACGATCATCTGCCATACCATGAATAACGGGTAATGAAGCGCTACTTCCCATATTGTAAACACTGACTCCCGGAATATCGGAAAGTATTGCAGCGGTATCACCGCTCATTTTTGTTGATTTAGATGATGAGAGTTCATTAGCTACAACATCGGATTTCACTGTATCAGCTTCAATGGTAATTTTTTGGATTGCGAGAGGTTCCGTGGCAAGGGCAGCAACCGCCGCCATGGAGAGGAGAGTTAAACGCTTCATTCATTTCGTCCTTAATGTTACAATAGTATTAGGCTGATATTGTAGAGACGAAGTGTTACATTAGTGTTAAGTGGAGCCTTTTTTACTCCATCCGTAAGGAAATATCTTCAGGAAATTGCATCGTAACACAGTGGAGTGATCCGTGTTGGCGAATTAGAACTGAACAGTCGATGGGGATGATATCACGACCGTGAAATGCTTTTTTGCAAATTTCGATTGCTTTGCTGTCGTTGGGATCATTATAAATTGGAAGTAGTACCGCATCGTTGATGATTAGAAAGTTGGCATAGGTCGCAGGGAGACGCTCGTCATCGTAAAAAATAGGGTTTGTCATCGGTAACGCGATGAGGTTGAATGGCTCGTCATCGATATCACGTAACGCTTTTAACTCCGTTTCCATTTTTTTGAGTGCCTCATAATGCACATCGTTTTTATCGTCGCATTTGACATACATGATGGTATCCGTATCGATAAAACGGGCGAGGGTATCGATATGGCTGTCGGTATCATCACCGGCTAAGTAACCGTGGTTGAGCCACAAAACTTGCTCTACCCCGAACTCTTTTTTGAGGATGGCTTCGGTTTGAGCTTTGGTTAGATGGGGATTTCGGTTAGGATTCAACAAGCATTCTGATGTAGTGATAAGTGATCCATTGGCGTTGGTTTCGACTCCCCCACCTTCTAAAATAAGATCGATTCTTTTCATCGGTGCACCGTAAACGGGTGCAATAGAGCTACTCATCGCATTATCGCGTGATGCATCAAACTTTCCGCCCCATCCAGTGAAGGTGAAATCCAGCAACAGCGGTTCGCCCTCTTCTTCGTCAATGACGCTGAGAGCACTGCAATCGCGTGCCCATGTGTCATCCGTTTGATAAGGGACGAAGATGAGATTCTCATGAGACTCAAAGTAGCTTTTGACGAGGGTCACATCATTGCATATTATAAGGCAGGGTTGATAAGCGGCGACGGCGGTTGCGATGTTTACAAAACACGCTCGCGCCTCTTCGAGATAGGGCACCCAATCGCTTTGGGGATGGGGGAAGATGAGCTGGACAAAACTTTGTGGTTCAAATTCGGCGGGGAAATAACGCATTAACAATCCTTAGAATATAATTCCTTTATGGGAACTATTAAATTGAGCCGCGAGGCGCTTATTCATAATCTTGACATTATCGCACACCAAGTCGGTGGAAAAGATAAAATAGCGGTGGTTTTAAAAGACAATGCCTACGGTCACGGCGCCGTAATGATAGCGCAAGCAGCGTCTGAGTATGGCGTTAAACAAGCCGTGGTACGATTGGAGCGTGAAGCGGAAGAGATTGTAAACTTTTTCGATAATGTCCTGATATTAGGTCAAATCGCGACTAAAGTTCATCCGAGGTTTAGTTATGCACTCAATTCGCTCGAAGAGATCGCTCATTATCCCAGCGGGGCGCGAGTCGAGCTGAAAATCGATACGGGGATGCATAGAAACGGGATTGTACCGGAGCAAATCGAGGAAGCGTTTGCGCAAATGGCCGCACGCGGATTAATCTGTATCGGTATGATGAGCCATTTTAGAGCTGCGGATACACTGAGCAGTGAGTGGTTTTGGCAACGGAAAACGTTCGATAATCTGAAAGATAAAGCTACCCATCTAGCCAAAAAGCACCGATACTCATTACGATTTCATATCTCTAATTCGGCAGGGATATTTCGCTTAAGCGGGTGCAATGATGACATGGTACGGGCAGGGATTGCTCTGTATGGATGTTTGGAAATGGATACGACACTCTCCCAGCCGCCGCTAAAAAGCGTACTTTCGTTGTGGGGAGATAAAATCGCGACCCGAATTTTGAAATCGGGAGAGCGTGTGGGGTATAACGGTATCTATGAAGCCCAAGCGGATGAAGTCGTGAGTACGTATGATTTGGGATATGCGAACGGCTTGGATCGGCTGGCG
Source organism: Sulfuricurvum sp. (assembly GCF_019163035.1). Classification (GTDB taxonomy): domain Bacteria; phylum Campylobacterota; class Campylobacteria; order Campylobacterales; family Sulfurimonadaceae; genus Sulfuricurvum. The sequence continues at coordinate 3,573 of NZ_JAFLKV010000152.1, read as the reverse complement.
TCGAATCGCTATGTGACCCCCGATGGGGTAGCTCTTCGAGGACGTATCTCGATGGACAGTGCCAGTTTTTCGAGCGATGTGGAAGAGTTGAAAATTTTTGATAACGCGAACGTCTATGCCCGCGCCGTAGGGACAATTGGATACGAGATTTTGGCGTGTTTGGATAAAGATTTAAAACGAGAGTGGATAAATTAAGAGTTTATCTTAATAATCGCATCGGAAAAGATTGCTCCGTCAATGCACATTTCGATCAGATCGTTTAGATTCTTAGTCGTATCGATATACCCCAACACTTTGGCATCAAACAGATAGTGCTCCGCTACTTTTTGGATCTCTGAGCCGTATTTCGGTAAAACGATCAAATAATCAGCCCCTAAATTTTCGCCGATAACGGCATCGACCGCTGTTTCGACATGGAGGGCAAAGCGGATATTGTTTTGACGCAAATGTTCGATGATATCGAGATTTTCAGCGGTAAAATAGAGGGTTACTACGGAATTAGCCGGAGTATGACGTAACGCTTCGATGGAATCGATATGGTAAAACGGCTGCGATGGGACGTAGGGATGACCGAATAACAGCATCTACGCCTCCAAACATTCGCGTGAGCAATAATATTTGCCCTCACGCATAAACGACTCTTTGAGTTGCACGTATGTTCCGCATTTTGCACACGGAATCATCGCCTCATCGGAAGAGTTATCCGAAGAGGGGGGATTAAGCGCTTTCTTTTTAAAAAAAACGTAATAAACTCCGACTAACAGACCGGTAAATAATAATAGTTTGAACATAGTTTTATCTCTTTATGAGTAAATAATGGCGATTTTCCGCCTCAATGATTTGGTAATCGAGTGTTTTATCGATTTCATCATACACTTTTTCCCCTTTGTAAAAGAGCAAAAGGGTTCCCTCTGTGCAGAATGGTTCGGAGAGCTTTAAAAGCATTTCGGTGTCGGTAACAGCGCGGGAAGTGATGAAATCATAAGGCTCGCTTGGGAGCTGTTCGACGCGAAGCGCTTTAACATCGACATTACTTAACCCCAAATCCGCTTTTACAAACTGTAAAAAGCTGGCACGCTTCGAGAGCGGTTCGACGAGAGTGAAATGAGTTTGTGGCAGGGCGAGTGCTAAAATCATCCCCGGAAATCCGGCACCCGTTCCGATATCTATCGCTTTATGGATAGGGGGGAGAAATTTGATGGGTAAAACCGCATCGAGGATAAATTGATCGATTTGTTGGAGTGTTTTGGCTCCGGTGAGATTATGGACTTTATTCCATTTTCCCAAGAGTGCTTTGTACTGCTCCACTTTTTTTAAAAAATCTTCGGGAACACTAACGTTATTTTGTTGTAAAAGTTGCTTCAATTGACTCATAGATCGTGCCCCATCTGCTCTTTTTTCACTTTTAAATACCCCTCGTTATGAGGATTTGGGTTGATAATGACGGGGACACGTTCGGTGATAGTGACATTTAACCCCTCCACGACGTGCACTTTAGCAGGGTTGTTGGTCAAAAGACGGATTTTAGTAAGATTAAAATCTTTGAAAATTTCACCGACCACATCATATGTACGCTGGTCAGGGGCAAAACCTAGCTCGATATTGGCTTCGATGGTGTTACGCCCTTGATCTTGGAGGCTGTAGGCATTGATCTTATTGAGGAGCCCGATATTTCGCCCCTCTTGGCGGTGATAAATAATCAATCCCCCCTCTTGTGCAATCAGTTCGAGTGCTTTATGTAACTGATTGTTACAATCGCATTTAATACTGCCGAAAGTATCACCAGTCAGACACTCAGAGTGGATACGAACCAGTGGAGACTCTTGTTGCTCAAAATTTTCTGTGAAAATCGCGAGGTGTTCTTGATCTCCTTCTTTGTATGCACGGATTTTAAATTTACCGTATTTGCTTGGCATATTGGCAATAGAGGATTTTTCAAATTTGATTTGTGTATTCATGTGGCAATTATAATTTTCTTTTCTTAATCTAACACTTGCTACACTTGCTTCAACTATTTATATCGGAGCAAATTTATGGAGCGTTTTCGTCGCACCCGTCTCAATTCCCAACTGCGTTCATTGGTTCGCGAAACCCATGTAGGGGTCAATGATTTTATCTATCCGCTGTTCGTTCGTCCGGGAGAGGGGATTAAAACCGAAGTTTCCTCAATGCCGGGTGTCTTTCAAATGTCTCTCGATGAGATTTTAAAAGAGTGCGAACTTCTCCAATCTCTCGGAATTAACTCCATTATTTTATTCGGTATCCCCGAAGTGAAAGATTCAATCGGCTCAGACGCACTATGCGATTATGGGATTATCGCAACGGCGGTTCGCGCTATCAAACGAGCATTTCCAAAAATGTTTGTGGTGACCGATCTATGTTTTTGCGAATACACCGATCACGGTCACTGCGGTATCCTCGATCACGTTCATGAAACGGTTGATAATGATTTGACTCTCGGTATTTCGGCACAGCAGGCATTGGTTCATGCCCGCGCAGGTGCTGATATGATTGCCCCATCGGGGATGATGGATGGGATCATTACGACGCTTCGTGATGCACTCGATGGGGGTGGATATGTCAATCTTCCGATCATGAGTTATTCGACGAAATTTGCGAGCGGTTATTACGGACCGTTTCGTGATGTCGCCGAATCGGTTCCGAGTTTCGGGGATCGCTCGACCTATCAGATGGATCCGGCAAATCGTCGCGAAGCGATCCGTGAGAGTCTCGTCGATGAAGCACAGGGTGCCGACATCTTGATGGTGAAACCCGCACTTGCCTATCTCGATATTATCCGTGACATCCGAGAAGCATCTTCTCTTCCTCTTGCGGTTTACAATGTCAGTGGCGAATATGCGATGCTTAAATATGCGGGAGCGGCAGGATTGATCGATTATAATCGTGTCATGATGGAGACAATGGTAGGATTTAAACGTGCAGGAGCAGATATCATCATTAGCTATCATGCTAAAGAAGTAGCGACACTTTTAAATTAATGAATTTTTTTTATGATATGATTGTTTTTTGTATCGAAGGAACACTGTGAGACACTTTTTAACGTTAAAAGATTATACCAAAGAAGAGATCTTAGAGATTTTGGAGATTGGTTTAGAGATTAAAAAAGAGATCAAAGCCAAAATTTTTACCCCTCGTTTGGCAAATCAGACGTTGGCAATGATTTTTGAAAAAAGCTCTACCCGCACCCGTGTCAGTTTTGAAGTGGGGATGTATCAGCTTGGCGGTCACGCCTTGTTTCTCTCTAATCGTGACATCCATCTTGGACGAGGTGAGCCGGTTAAAGATACGGCGCGCGTTATCTCTTCAATGTGTGATATGGTTATGATTCGCACCTATGAGCAATCGATGCTTGAAGAGTTTGCTCGATATTCTACGGTTCCAGTTATCAACGGTTTGAGCGACAGCTACCATCCGGTACAACTTTTGGCTGATTTCATGACGATGATGGAGTGTGGAAAAGATACTAACCCGATTGTGGCCTATGTAGGCGATGGAAACAATATGACACATTCATGGCTGATGCTTGCTTCTAAACTTGGCTTTGAACTCCGT
>NZ_JAFLKV010000144.1:4733-8661 GCF_019163035.1 Sulfuricurvum sp. | reverse complement strand
GCATCAACATTGTTGTTGGTCGTTCCCGTTTTTCCGGCAATCTCGATCCCTCCGACACGCGCACCGGTTCCTGTACCATACGATACAACATCTTTAAGAATCGAGGTCATTAGGTAGATCTGCTGTGGGGTATTGACCTGACGGCTTTTGTTTTGATATTTAATCGTCTCTCCGGTAGGAGTGATCACTTCACGAACCAACATCGGGTTGGTCAAGGCTCCTCCGCTAGCAAACATAGTGTAATATTTTGCCAAATCTATCGGAGAAATAGAGATCGTCCCAAGAGCAATGGAGAGATCAGGAGGAAGATTCTCAACGATTCCATACCGTCTCAATCCGTCGGTAATTTTTCCAAATCCCATATCACTAACCATATTGATCGTTGCTAGATTACGGGAGTGGGTTAGAGCATCACGGATCGTAACCATCCCTTTGTACTCATTTTTATAGTTTTTAGGCTGCCACGTTTTCTCTTCGCCATCGTCCCCAGAATAGCTATAAGTACGGGCTATATCGGGAACAAGCGATGAGGGAGACATACCGCTATCGAGTGCAACTTGATAAATAAACGGTTTAAAGGCTGATCCTGGTTGGCGCTTTGCCTGTGTGACACGATTGTAAGGGCTAAGGGCATAATCATACCCCCCTACCATCGCTAAAATCTCACCGCTAGAGGGGTTAAGACTGATAAGCGCACCATTAAGCTGACGCTGCATATTTTCATCCAAATCACCCGCTTCTTGCGCCCGCTTTAAAATCTCATTTCGACCTGATTGGAGTGCTTTGTACCCTGCTTCTTGAAGACGTATATCAATCGTGGTGTAAATTTTATAACCGCCGCTTCGGATGTCAGGAAACGCATCGCCAAGCTGACGCATTACCTCATCAATAACATAAGGGCCTGCATTTTTGCTGAGGGTGTCGTTATAGACTTTAGGTCGCTCCCCCGTCGCTTTTTCATACGTCCCTTTATCGATCCATCCTAGCTCATACATACGTCCGATAACACGGTTTGCACGCCCCAAAGAGAGCTCATAGTTTTTGGTCGGGGAATAAAAGTTCGGTGCTTTCGGTAATCCGACAAGCATTGCCATCTCTTTAAGGGTAAGTTCTTTAAGCGGTTTACGGAAATAGCCGTCCGATGCCGTTTTAATCCCGTAATACCCATGCCCCAAATAAATTTCATTGAAATAACGCTCTAAAATCTGCTCTTTGGAAAGTTCTTGCTCAATACGGATGGCATACAACACCTCTTTGAACTTACGAGAAAACTTTTTCTCTCGATTAAGAAGGGTATTTTTGACCAACTGCTGGGTAATCGTACTCGCACCCTCTTTCAGTTTTCCCGCGCTCACGTCTTTAATAATCGCACGCATAACCGCATCGGGATTAACACCGCCATGTTCGAAAAACATCGTATCTTCAATCGCCAAGAGCGCTTCGATAAGACGTGGCGGTATATTTTCATACGAGACATAATATCGATGTTCATCGCTGAAAAGGTTAGCGATTTTATTCCCGTTACGATCGTATACTTCGGTCGTTAAGCGAGGTTGATATTTGATCAGTTTTTGGGTTTCATATTCAAAAGAGTAGATAAGATAGCCTAAAAAAACAACCGGAATCAAAATAATGATCCCCAATCCTATGAGCAGATATTTTCTCATTTTTGTCCTTAGCGGTACTTCTTCATAGGAGTTGATCAATTTCTAAATCCTCTGGTTTTAAATTCGGCGTTTATTAACGCTTGGGTATATTCCTCTTGTGGGTGAGCGATGACATCTGCCATAACCCCCTCTTCGATCACAGAACCGTTGCGTAAAATACAAATATCATCGCACAGCGCCGATGCGACACTCATATCGTGGGTTACAAATAACATCTTGAAACCCATCGATTCTTGCAAAGTTTTTAACAATACAATCATAGCCTCTTTTGACTCAGGATCAAGTGCGGTGGTCGGCTCATCGAGCAGTAACAGTTTAGGGTTAGAGCCCAAAGCAATCGCAACAACAACCCGCTGTAACTGCCCCCCTGAGAGTTCGGGAGGGAAACGCTCCAGTAATGATACCTCCAACCCTAGCATCGTAAAAAGTTCTTCGCATCTCTCTTGCGTGAGAAACATCTGATCTTTTATCCGCGTAAGGGGTGAGAGCGCCGTAAACGGATTTTGGGGAACAAGCGAGAGGGTATCCCCCCTCTTCCACTCAAAATCAGATCGCGTCTCTAATACCCGCTCCAACGTCGGATCTAAAAGCCCCAACAACGCTTTCAGACTCAGCGATTTTCCGCTCCCACTCTCTCCGACCAATGCCAATGAACGCCGAATCTCGAATGAGATATCCACCAACACTTTCTCATCATGAGTGATTCTGAGCCGGTCGATGTGAATAGAGTTCATTACGTTATTTTACCCAAATATGTGTTAATCGCTCACACACATCGCGCAAACGGCTCTCGTCAATATCGACCCGTGCGATGAGACGCAAGATCGCTTTTTTCACCGTCGGCTGACGAATCGCACCGACATGAAATCCCATCTCATTTTTTAGGATCTCTTGCAGTCGCATCACTTCGCGATTGTCTCCGATTTCGATGGGGACAATCAGCCCCGCACACCTTAGTCCCAGTAGTTCATAGACAATTTTTTGACGGTTAGCGATTTGTTCGCGTAACTCTAGGGTATGGCTTTGTATATACTCCAACGCATGGTGAGCGCGCGCCGTATCATACAAAGAAGGTGCCGTCGCATAGATCACATTTTTGGCGCGGTTGATGAGATAGTCGCTGATATGAGCTGAGGAGAGAACATACGCTCCGAAACTTCCGTACGCTTTGCCCAATGTCCCCATTTTAATCATCAGCGGTGTCGGTTCAATCGCATAATAATCGAGTATACCCATTAAATGCGTACCGATCACTCCGCTGCTGTGCGCTTCATCCAAAATCAAAATCGCTTCATGTGCAATGGCAAGCTCGATGATCGCTTTGGGAACAAGGTCACCCCCCATCGAGTAGATCCCCTCAACCGCGACAATGATCCGTTTTCCAAATGAGCGAATCAGCTCTTTTTCCAATGCGCTTGCATCGTTATGAGGAAAAAAGATCACCTCCCCCTCACACATACGAGAGCCTGCAACCCCGCTGGCATGATACTCTTCATCCATTAAGAGGACATCCCCCTTACGTACAAGAGCTTCAATCAGACCGATATTGGCGTTAAACCCGCTCCCCATAACAATCCCCGCTTCAAAGCCGTTGGCATCACACAATGCATTTTCAAACGCCGCATGGATCGGGTGGTAGCCGTTGACCAGCATCGATGCTTTCGGAGCATGATCAGGATATCTAGCTAGAGTTTCACACGCTTTGAGATGAAGCTCCTTTTTTTCAGCCAGCCCCAAATAATCGTTCGATGCGGCATCGATCAGTGAGCTGTCTCGAATACGGCGTTCACGGTAACGACCTGAGCGCTTCAGGGCTTTGAGTTCACTCTCATAGGGATGGTTCATCATAAAAACGGCTTTAGTACTTCGGTACAAAGACCCATTGCGGTACTCTCAAAACCGCGCACTTCACGGATGTAAGGTTTGCAAAACCCCTCCACCATACATGCTCCCGCCTTGCCTCTCCACTCTCCGCTATGAAGATAATTCTCAACCTCATTCGGATCAAAAACATCGAAAAAATAGTGGGTCGAAGAGATATCGAGGAGTTCGAAGCGTGGCGTTTTGTAGATCATACAGGTGATGATTGCGACCTCAGAGCCGCTTTGGGTCTCCAAAATCATCCGTGCATCCGCTTCGTCTTTCGCTTTGCGCAAAATTTTCCCCTGCGCCGTCACGACCGTATCGGCAACAAGGAGAGGATAATCGGCACATCCAAATTTTTCCAAATTGAGACGATATTTTCCGAGTGTTGCTTGATA
>NZ_JAFLKV010000144.1:1979-4633 GCF_019163035.1 Sulfuricurvum sp. | reverse complement strand
CGGCACATCCAAATTTTTCCAAATTGAGACGATATTTTCCGAGTGTTGCTTGATACACAAAGTTTTTAGGGGTGGGGGCGATAATGGAGTCTTCATCATATTCGAGCGACTCTTGCAAAAAGGGGATACCCGCCGCCCCCAGAAGTTCGGCACGGGTGATCGAAGAGGACGCTAAGCGTATCATAGTTTAATACGCGTTTCGGAGTACCACACCGATGAAGATAGCGATTACGCCGAGGGTGATATTCACAGGAACCATATATTTAGCGATAAGAGCCAACATCTCTTTGGCTTCTTCGAGATGCCCTTCTTTTAGTGCTTTTTCTGCTTTTGCTCTGCGCCACATCATAGCACCCAAATTCAATGCCATAATCAGCCAAATCGCCTCTTTGATATGGATCGTATTGTAGATGCTCATCGCGTATTCATCGATCACATTGCCCATTGGGTCCATTGCTGCCGCACGGAATCCGAGACCGACCGCCATCAACACCGCTGTAATGATAAGAATAATGACGAACGGTGTTACAATCGTAAAAAGACGTTTAAGGGTATGCGCCGCGCGTTCCAATCGTAGTTTCGGATCACTAATCAGAGCAAGTGATTGATGGGTGGCGAAACGGATCGCGATCATCCCCCCAACCCATATAACAGCACTGATAACATGTAAAAAAACAATTAGATTACGATGATGCGTAAAGGTTTCAATCAAAAACTCTTTCATGCACCAAGCTCCGCCGTTACATACGCCAATGCCGCTTCTTTGGCCTCACCCAGTTTCGAAGCATCTTTTCCGCCCGCTTGCGCAAAATCTGGACGTCCACCGCCGCCGCCGCCGAGGATCGGAGCAATCGCTTTGATCCAATCACCCGCTTTGAGCGTAGTGTTTTTAGCCCCCGCCGCGAGAAGAACTTTGTCGTCTTTGACTTGGAAGAGGATCACCGCAACCGAATCGTGCTGATTTTTGAGCTCATCGATACGCTCTTTAATATCGCCTGCGCTGAGTTCGGCGACTACTACCGCCGTGTTGCCCATCATCGTAACAGAGAGTTCTTCTTTAGCCGAAGAAGCCAATGTGCTCATTTCAGTTTTTAGGGTTTTAACCTGCTCTTTAAGACGCTCGATCCCCGCCAATACATCGCGATTTTTCACCGAGGTTTCGACCTCTTCGAGAAGATGGCGTTGTTGTTTAAAGAGGTTATATGCCGCATTGCCGCACACCGCTTCGATACGTCGAACACCCGCGCTCACACCGCTCTCTTTGACGATCACAAACGTCCCGATGGTTGCCGTGTTATCGACATGGATACCGCCGCAAAACTCGACCGATGCCGTTCCGAAGTTGACGACACGAACCGTGTCACCATATTTTTCGCCAAACTGCGCTTTGGCTCCACTTTTTTTCGCTTCATCAATGCTCATCTCACGAGTTAACCCTTCCAACGCATGGAAGATATGATAGTTCACCCGCTCTTCGACGAGAGCAATCTCTTCGTGGCTCATCGCTTTAGGGTGGGAGAAGTCGAAACGGAGACGATTGTGCTCAACGAGTGAACCCGCTTGAGAAATATGTTCCCCCAACTGCTCGTACAATGCCGCGTGCAAGAGGTGGGTTGCCGAGTGGTGTTTTGCGATTTCGTTACGCTCAGGATCAACAACCGCTTCGATACTCTCACCAACACTCACGGTTGATTTCGTCTCGATATGAGAGAGATTCAAGCCATGAAATTTTTTCGTTTCACTAACGGTCGCTTTATCGCCAAGTTTCCCCGTGTCACCGCTTTGTCCGCCGCTTTCCGCATAAAACGGTGTCTCTTCGAGGAGTACCCATCCGCTTTGGTGTGCATGAAGTTGCTCAACCCGCTCGAAACTCTCACTCAAAAGAGCTTGGATTTTGACAGAAGCTTTCGTGTAGCCATATCCGATAAAGGTATTGACCCCAAATGTTTCGAGAAGGGTTTTAAAATCCCCCTCGACATGAGCATCCCCCGAACCTTTCCACGCCGCTTTTGCCCGTTTGCGTTGTTCAGACATCAATGTTTCAAACGTCTCCACATCGAGGGAGAGATTTTTCTCTTTCAACATATCTTCGGTCAAATCGAGAGGGAAACCGAAAGTATCGTAGAGCTTGAACGCAACTTCTCCGCTGAAGGTCTCTTTGGTATTTTTCAACTCTTCGTTGAAGAGTTCAATCCCCGATGCGATGGTTTTGAAAAAGCGTTCCTCTTCAAGCATAATTTGCTCTTTTAAAACTGCCAATTTCTCAACGATGTACGGATATTGTTTCCCCATCAATTCCGCTACAGTGTCGGCAACCTCAAACATAAACGGCTTGGTAAATCCGAGCAAATATCCATGACGAACCGCACGACGTAAAATACGACGCAAGACATACCCGCGTCCTTCATTAGAGAAGTTTGTTCCCTGAGCAAGGAGAAACGTTACGGTTCGGATATGGTCGGCGATAACGCGGTACGACGCACCGCTTGCATAGCTATACGGTTTACCGATAAGGGCTTCGACTTTGCGAATAATCGGCATAAAGAGGGTTGAATCGTAGTTGCTCAATGCCCCCTCTAATACTGCCGTAGCACGTTCCAATCCCATCCCCGTATCGATAGAAGGTTTCGGAAGAGGTTTCAACTCACCCTTCG
>NZ_JAFLKV010000144.1:0-1879 GCF_019163035.1 Sulfuricurvum sp. | reverse complement strand
AATCCCATCCCCGTATCGATAGAAGGTTTCGGAAGAGGTTTCAACTCACCCTTCGCATTACGCTCATACTGCATGAAAACGAGGTTCCAAATTTCGAGGAATCGGTCCCCATCGCCCCCCATGTAATCCTCAGGACCGTTAAAATGTTCCGCACCCTGATCGACGAAGATTTCCGAACACGGTCCGCACGGTCCAGTATCTCCCATCTGCCAGAAATTATCTTTATCCCCAAGACGCATAATGCGATCTGCGGCAATGTGTTTTTTCCAAATCTCTTCGGCTTCATCATCGCTCTCATGGACGGTAACCCAGAGTTTATCGACAGGGAGTTTCATCACTTCAGTGACAAATTCCCACGCATGGGCAATCGCTTCCTCTTTGAAGTAATCACCAAAACTGAAGTTCCCGAGCATCTCAAAAAACGTGTGGTGACGCGCCGTATGACCGACGTTCTCTAGGTCATTGTGTTTTCCACCCGCACGGATACACGTCTGTGCACTAGTCGCACGTGGGTTAGCAGGGATAGGGATATCGCCCGTAAAGATCGACTTAAACGGAACCATCCCCGCATTGGTGAAAAGGAGGGTTGCATCATCGGGGACAAGTGGGGAACTCGGAACCCGTGCGTGTTGTTTTGATTCAAAAAAGGCTAAAAAAGCTTCGCGGACATCCATCATGGTTTACTCACCGTTAGTAAAAATTGCGCGATTATAGCGAAGAAGGGGTTAAATAAAGAATAAGGATTTTGCTTGTAGCTGATTAATATCTATTCAGCCTCGTTTTGTCACTTTTTTGCTAAACTATATTCCATAAGCAATTACGAGAGGACATTTAACGTGCCAACCGTTCTGAAAATTAAAGACTACCGTTTTTTCTTTTTTTCTCGTGAAGAGGCACGTATGCATATCCATGTCATCTGTCCTGACGGCGAAGCGAAGCTTTGGCTTGAACCGACTATCGAAATTGCAACGAGTTATAAACTCTCAAATGTTCGTCTAAAAGAGATTGAAACAATGACTAAAGAGAATATTGAAACTTTTAAAAATGCATGGGAGGCACACTTTGGAAACTGAAATCACCAACATTTCCCCTAACGGTGTATGGATTCTAACCGAGGGTAAAGAGCTGTTTATGTCTTTTGAAACTTTCCCGTGGTTTAAAGATGCTTCGGTAGCAAAAATCGGCAATGTCGAGACCTATGCAAACGGTCATCTTTACTGGCCGGATTTAGATATTGATCTCACCGTTGATATTATCGAACACCCTGAAAATTTCCCGCTGATTGCGTCGTAGAACTTTATTATGAAAATGAATTATGCAAAAAGTGTTGAATTAGCATTGGCACTTGGATATCAAGAGATACTTGATGAAAATGCCTATCAAGGAAAATATTATATTAAAGATAGGAAAAAATGGATTCATTCTATTGAAGCATTAAAAGCTAAACTAGGAGTTATATCTAATGATGAACTCATTGCTTTAGATTAGGATGTCGAAAACTATCATAGGTATAAAAATCATACAAATAGAATGGTTGATAATTTTTTAATACAACTATACAGTGCTATCACTCATTCAGAAGGTGAAGCTACTTATTTGTCAGACGGTTTTTGGCTACATCCAGATGGAACACTTGAAGACAGAGATAACCGCTAGGAATGCATCCCCGACTTGATCGGGGATAACCACAGAAGAATTACGAAAATGCTCTATTAAGAGCACTAAACATCGCTTTGATCGAGGCTACCGTGATGTCATTATCACACCCTACCCCGAAAAATTTCTCCAAACTTTCCGTCTGAATCTCGATGTACGCGACCGCTTCGGCACTGGAAAGCTCTCCGCGTGAGTGCTCAGAGTACGAGAGGATTTTAAAATT
>NZ_JAFLKV010000143.1 GCF_019163035.1 Sulfuricurvum sp. | reverse complement strand
TTTTCCTCCATCAGGGTGTAGGCATCGTGCATCTGTATCGTCTGCTCCACACAAAACGGATTTTTGGTCATCACGTCGCCTAACGCCGTAGAGGTTTCGATCGCTTCAGCTACCACTTTGAGGGCGTCATGTTCCGTAAAAATTCCTATCGGACGGTTTTCATCATCGGTAATTACAACGGAACTAATGGCATAATCCGCCATCAGCTCCAGTGCTTTAGCAATCGTATCGTCTGCTTTGAGAGAGGTAATTTTATGAGATAGGATCGATTGAAGCTGCACCTGCTTCATTGACGCACCTCACACGCAACCGTACAGTTACGCCCTCCGTCTTTTGCCGCATACAGTGCACTATCCGCTCGCGCAATGGCATCAATGAGAGAATCATTCGTTAAAACTTCGGCAATACCGATACTACACGTAATCTGTCCCACCTCATCAAACGGTTTTGATTCGATCATATTTCGTATTTTTTCTCCGACGCGATACGCTTCGTCACATCCTGTGTTACGGAGCAGCAAAACGAACTCCTCTCCACCCCATCGTGCAAACAGATCGGCTTCACGTATCGTAGCAACCACCAAAGCAACAAAATTTTTCAATACATAGTCGCCGATATTGTGCCCATGAACATCATTAACTCGTTTAAAATGGTCCAAATCGATCATCATTAATGATAATTTCGTTGCTTGGCGTTTCGCAATGGAAAGTTCTTGCGAGAAAAGCTCCGCAAACATATGACGATTATGAATCTCGGTTAACGTATCTTTGGTTGCCAACTGGGTTAAATGGCGATTTTTTTGCTGGAGGATTTGGGTAATCTCTTCGAACTGTTTAAAATGATCCTGCATCAGCTGTGACCATTTGAGATAAGTCCGTGAAATCAAATCTTGCTGTGTCACTATTCCGACAACATTTCCCTCGTCATTCGTGACAACAATTCTTTTAAAATTACCATTGCGTAAATACTCTAGCCCCTCATGGATCGAAGCCTTCTCACTCAGCATCTCTACTGGAAAAGACATCACTTCACGCACCCGTACGCTCGGGCACGTTCCATTTCCTATAAACTGGATAACATCCTTCGAGGTAAGAATCCCTATTGCCGTTCCATGCTCTTGGATAATAACGCAGTCACTCAACGAATCTTTCATAAATTCCAAGATTTCAGACATCGGAACATCAGGGTAGAAACTCTTGTAACCGTATTTTTTCTCAAAAATAGTTGCGATTTGAAGTGATTCTAAAACCACTTGAGGATCAACGCTTGCCACAATATCACTGTTAGTTACGAGCCCGTAAAGACTTCCGTCTTGGTTACAAACACAAATGTGTTCGTCAACATCATTCGTGAGATTGAGCGCATTAATAATATTACTCTCTTTATCAATCAGAGGGATAGGACGCAGAGAGATTTGCGATAGGGGAGTCGAGAAACAGATTCCCTCCAGCTTCAGACGAATAATATCTTTGGTTGTGATAATGTAGTGAAGCGTTTTATTAACAACGATAATACTGCGGTGATTATGCTGGTGCATTTGGCGCAGAGCGTCTTGAATACTTTGATGAATATCAACCGTGATGACATCCGTAGTTGCAATCAAACCCAGTGTGGGGAAAAACATATATTCACCTCCTATTTATTATATTATATCGCTTGGTAACTCAAAAAAAAATCATCCCTAAAACAAATTTTAATCTTCTCATAATATATAACGTAATATAATTTCAAAAATTAAACAAGGGTTCTCTTAATCTCATGCACAATCCCAGTCACTTTGCACGTTGTCACTCGGTTGCATTGTCCACCTGTCTCACCTTCGGTGTGGTTCTTTTATCCTTTTAATTTGTGATAGAACTCTTAACTATCCCCGCACTCATAGCTGTTTTAGCCCTTTGGGTAGCTCATTCTATTTTTTTAAACCGTCGTCTTATTGATAGTCAAAATCGCTATAGGCAGTTTTTCAGCGACTCTCCCGTTGCCCTTATTGTAATCAACCATAATTATCAAATCATTGAGTGGAACCAGAGTGCAGAGGCCATCTTTGGATGGCATTGGGAGGAAGCACTAGAGGAGAACATCATCGAATTGATCGTCCCAAATTTTGATAAAGCTCACGTCAAAACCGTCCTTCAAAAAGCCGCTTCAGAGGGGATAAGCTACTCTAAAAATTACAATATAACCCAAGATAATCATGAAATATTTTGCGAATGGCGTAACCGTCGATTAGAAGGAAAGAGTGGGAATATCCTCTGTATGGCACAAGACATTACCCATTCTCAAAGAACGCTCGATGAACTCAGTAAACGTTCTATTGCGCTAGAGAGCGTTGGGGATGCGATTGTTTACACCGATAGCAAAGGGATTATCGAGTTCGCCAATCCTAGTTTTTTTGCTCTAGCCCTAACCGACCAAATGAATCTTTACGGAACCGCTATCGGAACGTATCTTTTTAAAGAACAAAATACATTCAAAACCATACGCTCTCAATTTTTGACCCATAATACATGGAGAGGAACCATTACAAAAAGTTCTAAGACCGGCGAAAAAGTTCTCAGCGTTACCATCACCGCCATCTATCGCCAAAAACGTCTTCTCAGTTATATTGTAAATCTCCACGACATTACTCACATTAGCACGCACGTCGATGATCTCACCTATCGAGTACAACATGATGCCCTCACGGGAGCAACCAACCGGGCCACATTATATGATCGCCTTGAACATGCGATCAATCGCTCAAAACGGCATAAAGAAAAAATAGCCCTCTATTTTATCGATTTAAACGATTTCAAATTGGTTAACGACCGATACGGACATGAAGCAGGTGACCGATTGCTCCAAAGTGTTGCAGAAAACATCCGTGTCTGTTTACGTAACAGTGATACGGTTTGCCGCTATGGGGGAGATGAATTTGTCGTTATGATCGAAGAGGTAAAAGGGGAAGAACATCTCCGCAGTATCCAAGAAGCCATCCAAACGGCCATCACTGAACCGATTTATTTGGATGACAAAATGACCCTCTACGCCAAAGCAAGCATCGGGGTAGCACTTTATCCCGATGACGCAGAAGAGTCTGAAGCACTTATAAAAGCCGCTGATACCGCTATGTATGTGGTCAAAAAAGAGAAGAATCTCAAGGCAAACGAACCAATACTTTCCGCTGACAATCGCAATCACTAAAATAGACCCATTGCTCTTGATAGGTCGGTTGCGATCTATAGACTACGGGAGAGCTTTGGACGTAGGTGACACTCTCACGACGCGGTTCAGACAACGCATATCCTAAGACTCCTCCAATCACGAGAGGGACTACCCAATTAGAAGAGTGGTGGTAGTTATTATTGGACATTTTGACATGGCGAGGTGATTCATAACGACTGTTTCCTCGATCATAATGACCGGCATTGAGACTCGACACTAACATAACGGTAACGCCGAGAACGGCTATCCACGGTTGAACTTTTTTCATAGGAGACTCCTATTGTTTAGATAGGGTAATCATGACAAAGCGCTGTGAAGTGATCGTGAATTAAAAAGTTTCGCTAAAATAACACCCATTATCGGAGGAAACCCATGCGGACATTAACCCTTTTTGCCTCTTCGGCGTTGCTATTTACCCATCTTTTGGCTAATCCCCAATGCTACGTTGATGCCTATCCGACGTTGGTCGCTTCAGGCAACAAGGATACATTAGTCCTCAAAAACGGTGTCACCTTCCCCTACCGAACCAATACCCCTAAATCAACATGGGATGAAAAAATCAACAACTCTGATTTAGAAACTCAGCTCTCCCAAAGTTACGATGCAGGGGGGTTTGATACCCCACCTCCGTATCTCTTCGATCCGGGACGCTTGCGCTATCAGCCCTTTTTTCAAGCAGTGTATGGGAAAGATAAAAAAACAATTGAGAAAAATCTCGTAACCATCGAATGGCCGACCCTGAAGGGAAAAACGAAACTTCAGGTGAGCAAAGTAGCCGATGTGAACAAAAAACTCTATGCCATCGGGCAAGAGATCGCGCATCTGCCTAAAGCGGATCGTATCTGGGCAGAAGGGGCAGCCACATATTGCTACCGAGTCATAAAAGACACCGACCGCCTCTCCATGCACAGTTACGGTATTGCCATCGATCTCGCCCCCAATACGACTCAATACTGGAAAGACGAAGCCGCCTCTGAAACGGCTCACATTGGCTATAAAAATACGATGCCCCTCTCCATCGTTCGCATTTTCGAGAAACACGGCTTTATCTGGGGCGGACGGTGGTATCACTACGACACAATGCATTTCGAATACCGTCCCGAACTCCTTGCATCTTCATGCAAAGAAACACCAAAATGACAGCGAACCGTCTTTTTACCACTAAAACGGGGCAATTTATCCTCTTTAAATACATGATTTATGCGCTGTTAACCTTCAATATTTACCTCTTTGCGATGAACGGTACCTTCACCGAAACCATCGAAACGGCGGCATGGGTTGTGATCCTCGCCCTATTCGAGTGGGAGACGTATCATCTCAAAGAGGAACATTGGAGCTTAATCGAAAAAGGGATCATCAGTGTATTGAGCTTCTTTGGGTACAGTGTTGTTTTATTCTCATGCTACAGCTATTTTGCGGACGCTGAATGGCTTGACTTTATCAACTCTCTGACATGGATTCTCGTCATATTAGTCTTGCAATACGACGTCTATTACCCAGGGCATTATGGCAAGAGTGAATGGACAGCACGCAATATCCTCAAATTTGCCCTTTATGGTGCATTGTTTATTTTTGCAGTGGTATGGGGGATACAAGGAGAAGCACTTGACTTTTACGACGCATTTTTATGGATTCTATCTTTCTTTGTGATTGAGATGAATATCTTTAATTTCGAACATCGATTTGTCGAAGAGGATACCCCCACAAACGATGAATAGATGGATACAAATCGCTTACGATGAAGCACTAAAAGGGATGGAGACCAACGAAGGGGGACCTTTCGGTGCGGCTATCGTCCGTAACAGTGAGCTCATCGCCTCTTCACACAACACGGTACTACAGAGTAACGATCCAACGGCTCACGCAGAGATCAATGCCATCCGAAAAGCCTCTCATACCTTAGGAAAATTTGACCTCTCCGAGTGTATCCTATATACCACCTGCTACCCCTGCCCGATGTGCATGGGAGCTATTCTTTGGGCGCGGATTCCTACTGTTTATTATGCTTCCTCGATGGACAATGCAGCAGAGGGGGGATTTGATGATAGAGCTTTTTATACGATAATCCGAGATTCAGAATCCTCCCTCGATCTCCGACCTATCGATCCTGAAAAAGGGAAAGAACTGTTTACTTCATGGGCGGCAAAAGAGGATAAAAAACTCTATTAGCCTAGAAATGCGATGGTTTTCTCTACCGGACGACCAATCACTGCGCGGTTACCTTCGATCAAAATCGGACGTTCGATCAGTTTCGGATGTTCAGCCAATGCGTCGATAAGCTTTGCTTCATCCATTACTTTTGCTAATCCTAACTCTTTATAGAGATCTTCTTTAGTTCGCATCAATTCTCGCGCTGAAACTCCCAATTTTCCCAAAAGTGCAACGATCTCTTCCCGAGATGGGGGAGTATCGAGATATTTAAATACCTCGAAAGCTTCCCCTCTCTCTTCGAGGAGCAGAAGCGCTTCGCGTGATTTTGAGCATTTGGGGTTATGCCAGATGGTTCTCATTTGTAGCCTTTTTTTTTAAAAGAATTATAACCGATCATATAAATCAAATAAAACTTAAATAATTTTATTAACTGCTTAACACAAAATTAACACTGATAGTTCATAATCTTACTCTCGGAAATTACCAAGCAGGAGTGAAAAGGAGAAAAATATCGCAGAGATACAAAATAAACACGCTCCGTCTGTCCTATGAATTGGACCTCTCAGACAGACGGAAAATCGTATTGCATAGCAACGTTTTATTATAGCGTTTTTACGCTGTTTCTGCGACGTTGCCGTGCATACTTATCTAAAATAAAAGGAATAGTATGTTCGATTTTCCCATATTCGAAATGCCCACGATTGGGCTAAGAATGCTCATGGCGATCAATGCGATCATCCACGTATTTGTCTCTCACGGCGGCGCCGTCGGAGGATCTGTGGTACTCGCTCTCGCCGCATGGTGGACCAATAAAAAAGGGGATTTGGCAGGGTATGAAACTGTCTATCGCCTCCTCATGGTCTTTTTTATCATCTCTACGTCTGTCGGTGCACTCACCGGAATCGGGATGTGGATTCACGCAAATATTATCAGCCCCAACGCTATCGGTGGACTTATCCGTGTTTTCTTCTGGAAATGGTTTATCGAGTGGATCGTCTTTAACTTCGAGGTTATTTTACTCCTCTTCTGGTTTATGACATGGAAACCTAAAGCCGCAACCGCTGAAGGTCGCGCTTCTTCCGTCCGCTTCGGAGCTTATTACGCAGTGTCGTCATGGATCACCATGCTTATCATCACGGCGATTTTGGGCTTTATGTTGACACCGAATTTCGATGGTCAACCGTGGATCGATCCTGAAGTGTATCCGGGTACCGTCAACTACAACAACGCCCTCTTTAACCCGACATGGTTCCCTGGACTTATGATGAGAACCTTTAGTTCGATTGCATTTGCCGGAGCACTTGCTATTCTATGGACATGGCTCATTACGAGTTTCAGTAAAGATGAAGAGATTCGCGCTACGAAAGAGCGTATGATCAAATTCTTCGCGACCATTATGATGGTGACCGTTCCGGTTGCTGCGGCATTTGGATACTACTATCTACTCCAAATCCCAGAAGCGGCACGCGCCATGATCCCTACGGCGATGATGACGAGAGCGTTTGCCGATAAAATGGATTTAATGTACATGATTATCAGCGGTATCGGCGGTGCGGTAGTGGTAACAACGATTATCGCTTACTTCTCTCCGAAACGCTTTCCCTACATTGCCGCTACCCTTATGGTTGCCGCATTCATGCTCTTCTGGGGATTCGAAGAACGTACTCGTGAGTTTATCCGTAAACCGTACCTCATCTATAACTACATGTATGCCAACGGTATCCGTGTTACCGATGTACCGTATCTAAACAAAGTGGGTATCCTCAAACACGCCATCTTTGTCGATGAAAAAGATAAAGTGATCAATGAGGATAAATCCAATCTGGTTGAAGTGGGACACACTATCGCTCGTATCGAGTGCCGTGCCTGTCATACTGAAAACGGTATCAACGGTCTTAAATTCCTAACCAAAGGGTGGAGCGAAGAGGCGATTCGTAACCGTATCAACAACCTACCGGGCGGGGGAACCCCTTATATGGCTCCGTTTGTCGGAACCGAAGCGGAAAAAGACGCGTTAGCGGCTTATATCGCATCACTTAATAAAAGAGGAGAGATCAAATAATGAACTGGAAACTCCCTTTTGACATCCCCCTCGTCGTACCGACGATGGGACTACCCGGCTGGTTTTTTGACACACTGGGCGTAATCGTATTTGTCGTGCATATCGCATTTATCTATACCCTTATCGGGGCATCGACTGCGTCGGTTTTGTATAATATTTTTGGTGTATTCAAAAAATCCAAAACAAACGATTTGTTGGCATACAAAATGACCAACCCTACCACCATCAGTGAAAATATGGGGGCATTGTGGGGGGTCGCTCCGTTGCTCGTTATTTCGGTTCTTTATACCGGATTTTTCTATACGGCGATTCTAAAAGTATCTCCGCATATCTTGCATATTATTTACGGGAACATCTTCGCGTTCTTGCTCTCGTATGCGTACAAATTTAGCTGGCATTCGTTGCATAACCACAAAGGGTTCCATATCGCTATCGGACTTGTTGCGGTATTAACGTTCTATACGTTGCCTCCGGTGTTTATGTCGATGTCAAACCTCTATTTGCAACCTGAACTATTTGCCTCAGTGCAAAATATTTGGGACATTATGTTGACACCGTTGACGTTCTTCCGTCTCATCAACTTCTTCCTCACTGCATTTGCATTCACGGGGATTGTCATGATCTATCTTGGAGTCAAATGGGTTAAAGCGGGCGGAGAAGATGCTGAAGTAGGCCGTTTGGCGATTGATCAAGGTAAAAAATGGTTTATGTGGGCAGCACCTGTCAACATCGCTGTTTTACCATTGGTATTCTTCGCATTCAGCCCGCGCATCAGCGAAGCATATATCCATACGCCGTTTGTGTTCTTGCCGTTTGCGGCATCAGCAGTATTGTTGATCCTATTTTTCTTCCTTCTTAAACGCTTTAGCAATGAAGAGATGAACTCTGGCGATGCAACAAAAGCGGTAGTATTGATGGTGGTAGCCGTTGCGTTAATGGCAACAGCACGTCACGGTATCCGCGTGGTAAGTTTCGAAGAGCCGCTACAGTTGCAAGCCGAAGCGACGGAAAAATATATGACCGATGTTATCGCCGAGTATAAAGCGCACAAAGAGGAGATGAAAAATGCCCCTCAAGTCGTTCTCGATCCGGCAGTTTCATTGGCAGATTCCAAAGGGTGTTTGGCATGTCACAGTGTCGATACCAAGCTCGTAGGACCTGCCTATAAAGAAGTCGCCGCAAAAGGTGAAAGTGCTGAGATTCTCACCGCTTCACTCAAAAACGGTTCAACAGGTAAATGGGGTGAAACTCCGATGCCTCC
>NZ_JAFLKV010000066.1 GCF_019163035.1 Sulfuricurvum sp. | reverse complement strand
TTCTTTAGTGTTCAGTAATTCATACACTTGATCGTTTTTGATTGAAATGGCATTTAATTGTGCAACAAGGAGTCGCACTTGTTTTTTAAGTTTGCTCTTTTCTTCATTGAGCATTTCAAATAGTTCAACATTCAAATTTTGGGTGCTGGCATCACGACATACAGGATATAAAACATTTAATATATTTTGGTGAATAATCGGTTTTAGAATAAAACTACTTACACCGTTTTCAATCAAATTAATCAAGATGTCAGATTCATTGTGGGCTGAAACTGCAATGATTTTTTGTTCTGGATGGATTGCGCGTATAGCTGTAATCATCTCAATCCCATTCATTCTGGGCATATTAATATCCGTTATTACGATATCAAATTTTCTACGATTGTATTTCTCTAACCCATCTAACCCATCAACTGCGATTTCAACAAATTCAAAAAATGGACTGAATAAAAGCTCCATCTCATCTCTTAAACTTGTGTCATCTTCCACATACAATACAGATAATTTTTCTGAATAGTGAAATACATCTTTTACATTTATCATATATGATCCTCACAAATGTTTATCTTATGCATTATTTCAATACAAAAATTAGCTCCGCCATACAATTCATCATTCCTAACATTTATCGTGCCCCCAAGATGACGCTCAATTATTGTTTTAGCCATATGTAGTCCTATGCCGGTTCCATTTTTTTCACTTTTTGTTGAAAAGTACGGTAAAAATATTTTTTCCATAATTGAGAGTGGAATACCCTCTGCATTGTCAGTAATATTTAAAAAGACTGAGTCCTCTTTTTTTTGAAGCATTATTCTAAGTTTTGGTTTTTCGATATTTTTTTCAACAAATGCATCTTTTGCATTGTTAATAATATTAATTAGGACTTGTTTTAGTTCATTTTCAAAGTTTGTAATCACAATACTAGTGTCTATTTTAAGTTCTACATCTATATTAATATAATGTTTTTCAGGAATTACCATTCGACATACACTGTTTATTAATTCTGCTACACAAAATGTGTTAGGCGTATTGGTTGGACGATAAAAATTTCGAAAATCATTTACAGTTTTTGAAAGAAAATCTGCTGCTTCTTCAATACGTCCAAATGAATTTCCTAAATCTTCTTCTATTGCTAAATACGGATCACCAGTACGTTTGTATATATCCAAAGCCATCTTTGTACGTGTTGTTGCTATGATAGAAGTAATTACAGAGAGTGGTTGCCGCCACTGGTGCGCAATCATAGAGAGCATTTCACCCGTTTGAATCAGCTTCGATTGCTGCATAAGTAAATTGCATTGAAGTTTATTTTCTTCAGTAATATCAGCAAGCTTTTTATGAAATTCACTTACCTGCTCTTCTACGTATTGATCTGGTAATAATATACGAATTACGTCATAAGTTACATGTAAAAAATATTTTGTAGTGAAAGGCTTAAAAATAAAAAATATTATCCCTAACTCGTAAAGCTTTAATATCATATGAGTATGACTCTCATCCATGAAAATAATAAATTTCTGGTATTTATCCTGATTTTGCAGCTTTGTAATTAATTCTATCCCCTCCATATCTGAAAGAATTAAATCTATATACACAATAGCATAGGAATTAGATTTATAAAGTGCAAGAGTTTCTTCAGCAGTATGCGTCACAACTATCTCATCAAAAAATGGAAATAATATTTCTTGGGCACTATGTGATAAGTTTTTATCACTCTCTACAATCATAATTCTCAAATCTTGACCAATTCTAGTAAGAATTTTCAAATCATTTTGCATTTTTATCTTTCGCGATTTAGTAAATCTATTATTGTTTACCATAAGTTTATCATCGGTAAGTTGCATATATGTTGCATTTATAATATTTTGATTCGCGCATAGTTAAAAAATAGGACAATTTAATACATATTTGCATACGTGCGTATGATCACAATGTTATACAGATTATTTTGATAAGATATGCTAAACTGATTGCCTCAAAAGAGATAAAAAACGAAGAAAATTTGATTTGTTTTGGCTCAAAACGGTCAAAGATAAAAAAAGAAGTTATTGGGAAAGTTTGTAATATAAAGTAAAAGTTGGTGCGGTCGGGGGGATTTGAACCCCCACACCCGTAAGGCACTACCACCTCAAGGTAGCGTGTCTACCGTTCCACCACGACCGCATAAAAAAGGTGGTCAGCCGCTAGAGCTGACCGAAAGAGAGGTAAAACTTACGCAGCCAAATACGGGTTAGCGTAAAGAGCGATAAGAGCGATAACAAGTGTATAAATAACTTGTGCTTCAATCATAGCAAGAGCGATGAACATAGTAGTCATCAATTTTCCGCCAAGACCTGGGTTACGTGCAGTACCCGCGATAGTAGCAGCAGCAGTGCTACCCATACCGATTGCTCCACCAAGTGCAGCCAAACCAAGACCAACACCAGCAGCGATCATAGAATACGCTTTCAATGTTTGGTTTGCAACGTCAGCAGATGCAGCCGCAGCAGCAGGTGCCGCTTCAACAGCAGCTTCAACAACCGCTACTGCTTCATCAGCACCGAATACTGAAGCAACAAGAGCGAGCATAAGAAAAAGAACTTTTTTCATGATTAATCTCCGTATTTAAATCAAAGTCTGTTCGGATAGTGTCCCTACTTATCACTTTGTGGATGGAATTATAGTTTTAGTGAGCTAAAAAATTACTTAGCTCGACCTAATCCGATCTTATTTCCTTTGAATTCGACGATCTCAACCATCAATTCATCCCCCTCACTCACCGCATCGCTAACACGGCTGATGTGTCCATCAGAGAGTTTAGAGATATGGATTAATCCGTCCACGCCACCTGGAAGTTCAATAAATGCGCCGAAATCGACGATTTTTTTCACTTTTCCTTTGACGATATCACCTACTTTGTACTCCACTTTTTCCACCACAGTTACGCCGCTGATGATCCCTTCGATATGATCACGCGCACCGCGCAGACCGTCACGATTTTTGCCGGTCAGTTTGACAGAGCCTTTTTTCTTATCAATATCAATCGTTACGTCGAAACGCTCGATAATTTCACGGATGGTTTTTCCTGCTTGACCGATAATATCACCAATAAAGCTCGGATCAATGTGGAAAAGATCGGTACTTGGTAATGTCCCCTCGTTAAGCTCAATGTTCTCTTCACTGCTCATCATGATGTCGATGATATGTGTGCGCGCATCTGAAGCTTGATACAATGCCTCTTTGAGAACATCAAGATGGATACCGCCGAGTTTAATATCCATCTGCATCGCGGTAATCCCCGCTTTAGAACCCGCTACTTTGAAATCCAAGTCACCGTCATGATCTTCTAACCCCATGATATCGGTCAAAATCGCGTGGCGTCCACCCTCTTGAACCATTCCCATTGCAACACCTGCGATAGGATCTGCCATCTCGATGTCCCCTGCACGAAGCGCCATATAGCCGCCGCACACGGTGGCCATGGATGAAGAGCCGTTCGATTCCAAAATCTCAGAGACCAAACGGATTGTTTGCCCGTTACGGACACACGCACCCTCTAACGCCCGTTTGGCGAGATTGCCGTGTCCCAATTCGCGACGACGCGGTGCACCGATCGGCGATGGTTCCCCGACACTGAATCCCGGAAAGTTATAGTGAACCATAAACGCTTCGTTTTGAGTACCGCTGTCGGTGAGGTTTTCAAACATTTGAGCATCTTTCATCCCGCCCAATGTCAAAATAACCAGCGCTTGTGTTTGCCCGCGAGTAAAGAGCGCCGAAGCATGTGCACTTGGCAATACGTTCGTCTCAATACGAATTGGGCGAACTTCGTTCAGACCACGACCATCTGCGCGTACTTTTTCATCCAAAATCTGTGTACGCACCATAGAGCGTTTCACCGATTCAATCGCTTTTTTCAAGTCATGTTCATTCCACTCCGGCTTTTCACCTATAATGGTTTTACGGATCGTGCGCAAAGCAGTAGAACGTTCTGTTTTTGCCATTTGGTTGATACCGCGTTTTAAATCATCTATGTGATTTGCACGGACATACTCAATCATCTCACCATTCATTTCACTGATGACATATTGGATCTCAAACGGTGCCGATGCGAATGGTTGAAAAGCGGCCTCATACGCACTGTTGGATTCAAACAATGCTTGTTGAGCTGAAGCGAGAACACGGATCAGTTCATCTTCGTGCATTGCATTCGACACACGGATTGGTATTGCAGGGATGCTCATAGCAGGATCAATCATCGGATCGATCATTCCCATCTCAAGAATCTCCATCTCATCGCTTCCGAGTGTTTGCATCTCGATCATGAGCATATCTTCTTTGCTTCCCGCCAAATACAAATCAAGGGTACTTTGTTCAAGTTGGCTTCGGGTTGGATTGAAAACAATCTCTCCATCGATTTTACCGACACGTACCGCACTCACCGAGTTAAAAATATCAATATCGGATACATATAATGCCGCTGATGCCGCATTAAGCGCCAATACTTGTAAATCAGCCTCTTTATCAGCACTTAAAACCATAACGGTAATTTGGATCGGATTTGCGAACCCTTTTGGGAACAACGGGCGAAGAGATCGATCTACAATCCGTGACGTTAACGTTTCAAAATCACTCGGTTTGGTTTCCCGTTTGATAAAGCCCCCCGGAAATTTCCCCGCAGCGTAGCTTTTCTCGATGTATTGAACCGTCAAAGGTAAAAAATCTTCATCGACAAAATCGGTCTCATCGACAACAACCGTTGCCAATATCACGGTATCACCACATTTCAGCCATGCGGCACCGTTGGCTTGCGCCGCTACTTGATTAAACGCGTACGCTTCGGTTTTATTTTTTAACTCTAATTCAACATTGTATTTCATTCATTCTCCATTTTGTTATCGCTTCATCGAAGAAGCGCCACCGATAAGGTATTTAAAATCGTTATCGATAAATCGTAGACCCAATCCTAAGAAAACATTTTGAGATTCGGGATTAAGGAAATTATCCCATCCACCGTAGAGTTCAAGATGTTTAAGCATTTGATAGCGCACTTGCGCTTTTAGGTGCGCGTGTGTTCCACGAACATCATCAACTGCATTAAAATCAAACGCTTCGGCACTGAATTTCAACTTATCATGATTCGTAAAATAATCGACCCCGATACCGCCAGTCGATTCAATTGCACCGAATCGAAGCAACGTGTTATCAAACCGTTTCCCGTATTGCGCTGAATAGTAAGTCTTCCCTTTTTGGTGTTTAACCGGAAGGGTTGGCTGAGAATAATCATCGGTACTGATGAGATCAAACATATAATAGGTTTCCGGATTGGGGAGATAATTAACCCCCAAATAAACTTTCCCATACTGATCGCGCATCATATAATCCGTATGCATCGCCACCTGTAATTCACTCGCTGTCAAGCTGCCTAGCATTGAATCAAGTTTTCCAAATGCTTCTTCACCACTTTTGAAAAATGAACCCGCATTACTAATCGTATCTTTCAATGAAGAACGGTTTTCTGCAAGAATAACACTGACGTTATCTTCGATCTTAACAAACTTATCAACCGCTTCCGGGAGTTTGTGTTCCAATGAGCCGCTGATATTATCCATTCGAGTCGTCAAAGAGTTAATACGTGCCATAATTGCCGGTAAATCTTTATTGACCGTATCGGCAGTCTGTCCAAATCCGGCAGACATCGCTCTAAAATTGGTAATAGCGGCATGAAGATCGTCTCTATTATCAACAATAACTCCATCGAGATTAACTCCAACATTACGGAATGCGATAATAGCTTCTTGGATAGCTTGACGATGTTCGTCATCAAGGGTTGAGCGAAAATCTTTTAATAGTAGTTCTAACTCTTTAGCGGCAGCATTAACCGAATCACTTGTTTGATCAAAAGTCGCATACCGTTTGGACTGAGACAAAACGCCTCCATCACGTAAAAAAGCAGTAGAGTCTCCGACAACGATATTAATCACTTTCGATCCTAACAACGATTCCTGTGCAACAATAACCGATGAATCATCGGGAATTTTTACCCCTTTATCGATCTTTAGGGTCAATTTTACCCGTTTCCCTTCAATTGTGAGGTTATCAACATCTCCTATAGTTACCCCATTCATCAATACATGGGTATGCTTTTCAATCCCTGAGGCATCTTCGATATAAGCTTGCACTAAATACCCTTCATTGCCCCATTTACCCAACGATGTTACCTGAGTAGAGAGGAACAATAAAGCACCTAATGCCATCACAACAAAAAGACCTATTTTTGCTTCTAGTTTCATCCCTTATCCTCTCTAATTTCCGGTGAGTTTATAGTTAAATTCCGATCCACCGATCGGTTTTAAAAGAATGGTAATAAAAATATAGGAGTCATTTACTGAGTTATTGTTCATATCATTAGTTAAAACAGGACGTCGATTTTGAACAAAGCGAACCCCGAAGTCGAAACATCGTTGAGTGTATAGCACACCGATTTCACTCCGTTTCATTAAAGACTCATGGTAATCGTAGGCAACATTAGCGAAAATTTGATAATTGCGATTATATCGGTATCCTACATCCGCTGTCCAATACGATGCATACACTGGAAGATTCTTTTGGAGTTGATCACTGTAGTAATGACTCACACCTGCTGTTACTATTTCACCATTATAGCGCAGAGTATTTTGTTCTTTGGTCACTCGGTTACGGTCATGGTTGAATGCCGTTTGATTGTAAAATGATATAGCGCTACTGATTTGCCACTCTAGTTCATTTTGTAGTTCACCGTAATAGCTGCCCTGATCATCATAGCGGAAATTTTGGGAGAGCCGATCCACAAATAACTGTGTCCCATTTTCAAACACGTAATTATTAACCCCAAGCGAAAGGGTATCACTCGGCTCATTTAAACTATAGTATTCACAAGCTGGATCAGTATTGCCTACAACACACTCTTGGCTAGAGTGAAATGTTTTATAATAGCCGCCATAATAACGGCTCCCTGCAGAAGTATAACTTACATTGGGGTTGATAACATGGGTAATATTATTATCATAAGGCTTTACTAAAGTTGATCCAATGCTAAACGTATGATCAAGCTGAGCGTATTTTCCCTGCTCATAAGCACTACCCGTTTCATCAGGCCTTCCATTAGCATAAAATCCCATCATACTTGCAGAAGCATTAGCGGTATAACTCACATCCAAATAATCGTCAAACACAGAAGTTTGAAGGGCTAGCGGAATATTAAAATTCGCTTCTATTGCCCGTTTTCCATTTGGTCGATAATAGTGAGTCGCCATCGCATCACCGCTGATGAGGAGATAATCGTCTAAAAAACTCTTCAAATAACGGTGATAATGGAATGTCGGAAGAGTTTGGATTGTTGCACCGTTATTTTCAATATTTAAATATTGGTAGTGTTTAAAATAACTTCCAAAATAATTATCTTCACTGCTATAATAAAGATTAATTCGTGACATCACCTGATTCGCGGTGACATTTTTAGTTTCATCACTCTCTTGCAGATTCAAATAATCAACATCATTCATCCACTTCCCATCAACGTAAAGTCCTGATTCACCTTCAAGATCTAAATCAAACCACTCTCGCAAAGGGGCACTATGACGATAATGAACATCATACCCGTAATGTTTGATATGAGCCAAGTCATTTTCAAGTGCATACGTAGATTGTTCTTTAAAATAACCCATCCGAATGGAGCCCTGCGATGAAAGGGTATCGACAAAGCGAAAATCAGCATAAATTCCCGATCCTCGAAGAGTCCGTATTTGGGGGCGAAGCTCCAGATCCCACCAATTTTTCGGTGCCAAATAGACCGGTTGAAGATAATAGAATCCTTCTGAACCTGACCACCCTAAAGAGGGGATCAACAATCCACTTCTTCGTGTCCGATCTGTTGGATACCCAAAATAAGGAAGGTAAAAAACGGGAATGTCTTCGATTTCCAAGCGCGCATTATAGAGATTAACCCACATCTTGTCCGTATTATAATCGGCACTACTAAATCGGATTCTCCATAACGGATCAACTGAATCACATCCCGATAGCGATCCACTGGCTAAATCAATATCACTTTGACACCCTTGCGCTTCTGACGTACTCATCCATAAACCACTCTGAGTATCTACCGCGTAATAGGGAGTTGAATAACGGGTATCGTCGTTAAGATTGATTCGGGAATAATTACTAATAGTGTGATAATGTCCGGCTTTAAAAATATTGACCGATCCATTAGCTTCCATGACACTGGCATTGCGATCATAGCTCAGTTTATCAGCGCTAATGATCTGATCTTGATACAGCGCAACAGGATTACCGGTTGCTGTTGCAATTGAGCCCTCTGCATCAACATTCGTTCCATACAATTCAACACGATCTTCACCTAAAAGAAGGGTGGAAGTGATCAGGCTGATCCAGATATATTTACCCATTGATTACCAATGTCCTTCCGGTTCGATCATGCCAACTTCTTCGGTACGGATCGAGCATTGCCCACACAAATCCAAGATAAAAAAGGATCTCACTCACGACCCGAAAAACACTTCGATTAAAGGCACTTAAAAAGGTAGGATTCGAAAGGCTAGAGAGCTCGATAACACGAATTTTCATTACAATTTTGCCAAGACTCGCACCGTATTGCATCGTAAAAAAGGTCTGATAAAGAATTTTTATTGCCATATATTCAAGCAAAAAGCTGTTGGTTACTGCAATCATATCTTCTAATGTTGTAGCATTAACAATAGGATTCCATAATATCACCATTAAAATAACCGATAAAAGAATTTCATCAATTCCAAATGCAGCTGCTCTCTGGCGAACTGAAGCGAGCGAGAGATGCTCGCGCTGTAAAAGGGTATCGATGTGTTCATCCATCAGCGAAGAGCCTGATATGCGATGTCGCCACGCAGTTTTTTACCGGCAAAGTG
>NZ_JAFLKV010000005.1 GCF_019163035.1 Sulfuricurvum sp. | reverse complement strand
AATGTGGTACCCCACTTTTTGCTCATCAAGAGGAGCTTTTATCAAGGTAAAAATCGGATTAAAGTGGATATCATAAAGTCCCGACTGAAACGAGCGGTATCTCGGATAATCAAAATTCTGCTTCTCTTTGGGATCAAACTCTTCCATCGCCCTTAAAATCAAATTTGATTGCCGTTTTAGCTTGAACTCGTATTGGATTTCCGTGACATATTTCATATAGGTAACATACAAATAGGTTGGTACCAACAGCAATACGGCAACCAGCATTGTATAGATAAACGCATTTTTGAGGGCGTAGCGACTATCGTTCAATGATGTATCCCAACCCGCGTCGATTTTGGATAATCTCTATGGGGAGTTTTTTGCGCAAATTGTTAATCTGTACCCGTATGTTGGCAGGATCAACGTACTCGCCCCAAATTTCATCTTGAAACATCTCGACTGATACCACTTGATTCGTATGTTTAAGTAATACCGTAAAAATCTCTTTTTCGGTTTTAGAGAGGGCAATATTTTCCCCCGCATGGGTTAACATAAAATTTTCCGTATCGTAAATCAGATCAGAACCGAAATCAATTTTGTTTTCACCATCATGATAAAAACTTTTCAACACGTGCATAATCCGTATCTGTAGCTCGGTGAGATCGAAAGGTTTGCGAATATAATCGCAACATCCTGATTTGTACCCCTCTTGCAAATTATCCACATTGACCATCGAGGTGAGGAAGATAGCCGGTGTCTTATTTCCCTCCTTCCGGAGGGTACGGAGGAGATCAAACCCGTTCATCCCAGGAACATTCACATCAAGAAGATAAAGATCAAAATGGGTTTCATAAGTCGCATCAAAGGCTCTCTCTCCGTTACCGAATCCAACAACCTCCAACCCCAACTCTTCCAAGAATTCTGTGATACTCACACGGAGCATATATTCATCTTCGAGCAACAGTACTCTCACTTTATCTCCCCTTTGATCTCTTTGGTCACTTTGTAATCTAACATAATCCCGATCAGTTCCTCTTTAGAATAAGCATTTAACCGTTCACGTGCCTCTTGCAAATAGAGTTCTCGATCTTCGGGAGGAACCGTGTCTTTAAGATACAACAAATCTTTATCATACACGCTTTGGAACTGCCCTTTGTCTGATTTTTTTACCATTACATCATAAAGTTCATTGCGGGAGAGGTGAATCAAAAACGAGATATCCTCTTCATCCGAATGGGCATACGACTTAATCTGCTTCGGCGAAAGGGAAAATATAAATGCTCCGATGTTCTCCCCCTCACCATTTTTCATCGGTTCGTAAAAAAGATACCGCCCACTGCTGAAAATAACGCGGGAGGCTTTCAGTGTTTTAAAGTTGATCCCGTTTAAGAGCCTTATGTCGCGTTGATTGTATTTGGGATTGGCTAATATATACTCTTTATTGATGAGTGGATTCTCTTGCATAAAAACGGCTGTTTCATAAAAGCGTTCATCCATCAGAATATACAAATCAATCCCCAAACGATCAAAATATTCCTGTGTCGATTCGAAAAAAGAGACGACCTCTACAAATCCGATCATCTTCTCGTCATAATACATCGGCACGGTCGCTTTAACACCGATTTTTCGTCCTACTTCGATTGCAGAACGTGGTTTTTTATGGGTTTGAAAATAAAGCAAATCGGGACGATGAAAATCCAACGGCATCCCTGCATACGAGTTATCCCAACTACGGGCAAAGATAATATAATCGGAGGTGATGATTTGAGAACGGATCAAAGAGTCGGTATGAAGTTTAATCGATTCCATCACTTCAGAGAGAATCGCAAACCCTTTATCTTCATCCTCTTGATCCAACGCATCGCTCAGCGCCGTATTTTGAGAGAGGATCAGAGCATAACGCAATGCCGTAGAGCGCTCTTTTTCGAGCTGATTGTTCAAGCCCAGTGAGAGCTGATCGCTTAAGCGCTCAAGCGTTTGTAACGTCACCTTTTGCTCCAAATACCACAGCACTCCACCCAGTATCATCGCAATAACGAAAAAGACCCCTGCTATCGTCTTTTTATCGGCAAAAAAACGGTACCAACGATCCATTAGCGTGACCCTTTTTGCTTTTTGCCCATTTTGTAAACATACGCCAACACTTCCGCAACAGCGGCAAACAACATCTCTGGAACCGCACGATCCACCTCTACCTCAGCATACAATGAACGAGCAAGAGGAGGATTTTGGACGATATGAACCCCGTTCTCTCGTGCTACTTTTTTGATCTGGATCGCCATATTATCAATCCCTTTGGCAACCACCACCGGAGCGTTATGTTTGGTCTCATCGTACATTATCGCAACCGCATAGTGAGTTGGGTTGGTAATAACCACATCGGCGGTAGGTACGGCGGACATCATCCGCTTTCGTGCCGCTTGCATCTGAATCTGGCGAATTTTCGCCTTGATATGCGGATCCCCTTCCATGTTTTTCATCTCATCTTTAATCTCTTGAAGTGACATTTTGAGCTTATCAAAATACTGTTTCCGTACCAAAAACAGATCGATAATGGCATAAAGAAAGATGATTATCAGCATAATCGAGGCTAAAACGATCGCTTTGTCCCGCAACCATCCCATCTGATCTTGGAGATTAAACAGCGCTACGGTCGGAAGTTCTTCGACGTAATACCAAAAATAGAGAAAACCGACCCCTAATGCCGTCAACGATTTAAGAGTTATTTTGACCGATTCGAGTGCTTTTTGGAGGCTAAAAAGGTTCGCGAACCCTTTGATCGGATCGAGTTTGGAAAAATTGGGGACGAGCGGTTTGGTGGTAAAATTAAACCCTATCTGCGCAACCGTTCCCAATACTCCGGCAATGGCAACCACCAGTGAAATAGGGATTGCCATGATGATAAACTCTTTCATCGTCACAACTGCCATATCGAACATTAGTTCCCGATCCAGTGGCTGATTCATCAGAGAAAAATAGTAGCGGGAGAGATTAAGCATCCGATCCGCGATAAAGTTAAACATCATAATCACAGCCAAAATAGCAACAAAGAGGACAACTACCCCGACAATATCCTGACTTTTGGGGACATTCCCTTCGGCACGGGCATCTTCGAGCTTCTTGGCGGTGGGTTCCTCGGTCTTTTCTTGATCGTCTGCCACTTATTAATCCATTTTCATTGACATATCGATCCAATTAGCCTGATGGATAAGGGAGCCTGTACTAATAGCATCAACACCCGTTTTAGCATACGTTTCAATTGTTTCCAACGTAATATTTCCACTCGCTTCGAGCAATACGTCGCTATGGTGTTCCCATTTGTACGTAACCACCTCACGGAGCGCTTCAGGAGACATATTGTCACACATAACGATATCAGCCCCACATCGCATCGCGTGTGCCGCCATCTCAAAATCTTCCGCCTCAATCTCGATTTTAGAGGTAAACGGAATTTTTTTACGTGCCTCTTCCATAAAACTTTCCAGATTGGTGATCGTTTTAAGATGGGTATCTTTGAGCATCAGTGCATCATCCAACCCCATCCGATGATTCGTCGCTCCACCGATACGAGTCGCGTATTTCTCGAAATTGCGTAGCAGAGGACGGGTTTTTCGGGTATCGAGTAGTTTTGTTCCATAGGGGGCGATAAGATCCACATATTTACGGGTCATTGTCGCGATAGAACTCGCATGCAGCAGCATATTGAGCAACGTCCGCTCGATCCGCAACAGTGTATGCGAATCACCGGAGAGTTCCATCAACACCTCCCCTTTTACAAACGCCTCACCGTCATGTTTATGCCACATAATACCAAACTGCTCGACAGTCGCCAACACACGCAGATACTCTTCCCCCGCCAAAACACCGTCGCTTTTAGCGATGATCTTCGCAC
The DNA here is from genome assembly GCF_019163035.1 of Sulfuricurvum sp. Lineage (GTDB taxonomy): Bacteria > Campylobacterota > Campylobacteria > Campylobacterales > Sulfurimonadaceae > Sulfuricurvum. The sequence continues at coordinate 5,114 of NZ_JAFLKV010000005.1, read as the reverse complement.
TGGCACTCACAGCATCGGAAACCCGTGCATACAAGTCCCCACGCCCTACATCTTCGGCCAATACTTCACGGATAAATTGTTCGATCATAGAGTTACCTTTTTACCTTATTCAAACACTAATTCAGGCTGTCGCACTGTTTTGAATATACTTACGTAATGCCATATTCATGAGGGTTTGATACCCTTGCTTTTCAGCTAAAGAGAGCTTTTTAAAATACATCACAATGTCATCATCCAAACGCATACTAACGGAAACTTTATGCGGAGTATAAAAATACCCGCGAACCGCTCCGCTCATATCCACTTCATCAGGAATATCATATTCCGCTTCCATCTTTAAAAGTTCATCACGCATAGTTTTGTACCTCCTTTGGAGTTGCTTTTCGGGCAGAAATAATACGAATAACGGGTTCTTGATGCTCATCAAAATACAAATGAGCCACCATCGTAATCATCCCTTTATTGGTTGCACCGATGCTGAACCATCGCTCCTCACCATACGCATACCGCAGATCAAGTTTCGAAACCATCATCGGATCGTTAAATATCTCCGATGCTTCCTCAAAACTTATCCCATGCTTGATAATATTGGCGCTGTTCTTCGCATCATCCCATTCATATTTCATAAAACAATTCTACTCTTATGTATGGACAATGTCAAGATAAATATTTTACGGTAACGGCTATAACGCCATCATCCTCTCCAACGCAATTCTCGCCCAATACGCCGTCTCTTCATCCACTTCGATTTCATTAATCGGGGCACCATCTTCGATCGATTTAAGGACATTATATAAATCTTCCAACATCGTTTCATTCATCGTCGGACATTCGGGTTTGCTGGAGGAGAGGATATAGGTGTTTGATGGACGGAGACGGTTGACCATGTTGAATTCCGTCCCGACGGCAACCTTTTGATCCGCTGGAAGTTCCATGATATATTTGATGAGCTGAGAGGTCGATCCAACGAAATCAGCGCGGTCACAGATAGCAGGGTCGCACTCAGGGTGAACAGCGATCAAAATGTCGGGATATTTGTTGCGATAAAACTCGATGTCATCGATACTAAAAAGCTGATGCACCGAACAAAATCCGTCATAACAAATGATGTCAGCTTCTTTGGGATCACTACCATCACCGAGTACGCACGATTTCAGCCCCATCATGTTGGCGATATTTTGCCCCAAACAGCGATCTGGAACAAACAAAATCTTCTTCCCCTCAGCGAGTGCATTAGTGATAATCATTTTCGCATTGGAACTGGTGCAGACCATCCCCCCCATTTTTCCGACACGCGCTTTAACATCGGCATTAGAGTTGATATAGGTGATCGGGAGGATATTCTCCTGTGCAATTCCTGCAGCTTCGAGCTTGGCAATCGATTCGTCATAATAGAGCCCGTCAATCATCTTCGCCATCGCACAACACGCGAGTTTCGGCATCACGACCCGTTTGTGGGGACTGAGAATTTTGACACTTTGCCCCATAAATCCGACACCGCAAAATACGACAAACTCTTTGTCATCCGCCATCGTCCGTTTAGCGAGTTCCAGCGAATCACCGGTGATGTCTCCCATCTCGAACACTTCATCGCGCTGATAAAAGTGCGCTACGACCGTAACACTGAGGCGATTTTTTAGATCAATAATTTTTTGTTTTAACTCTTCTGCGCTAGTATTCAAAACCATTCCTTACTCTCATTAGGATGTTATTATATCTTTTGAAATATAATAGCATCCAAAATTTACCAACAAAGAGTCACCTATTATGGATTTTTTATTTAACCTCAATGTTCAGTTTTATCTTGCGGCCTATCTCCTCGGCGGTATTCCGTTCGGGCTTATTTTGGCAAAAGTATTTGCAGGGGTCAACATCACCGATTCAGGCTCAGGAAGCATCGGGGCAACTAATGTATTGCGTGTTGTCAAAGAGACCAACCCTGCCCTCGCCAAAAAGCTCGGAGCCGCGACGTTAGCCCTCGATGCCCTCAAAGGGATTGCCGTCGTCCTCGCTGCCAAATATTTTGAAATGAGTGATTCGGTTCAATGGATGGTTGCCGTCCTCGCCGTTATCGGACATTGCTTTAGTCCGTATATGTGGTTCGAGGGAGGTAAAGGGGTTGCGACGGGTATGGGCGTTATGGCGGTTATGCTACCGATCCCTACCGCCATCGCACTCGTTGTTTGGGGAGTTGCCGCCAAAACGATCCGTATCTCATCACTCTCGTCGATGCTAGGACTCCTCGCTCTTGTCGTTGCCTCTTTTGTTTTGTATCCTGCAATGTTCCATGCTCCGGTGTTCTTTATCGCCTTTATCCTCTTTTATAAACACATCCCTAACTTCGTCCGCCTTTTCCAAGGGGAAGAGAAACGGGTCGCATGAAAATCCTGATTGAGAATCTCACCTTTGATACCATCATTGGGATTCTCGAACATGAACGCACCAATCCTCAACGTGTACAAATCGATTGTATTATCGAATATTCTTATACAAACGGTGACTTTATCAATTATGCCGAAGTCGCTCACGTGATCGAGCATACCATGAATTTTGAGCGCTTCGAGCTAATCGAAACGGCACTCGAAACGATAGGTGCTCTTCTCAAAATTCATTTTTCCCTCATCCAAACTATACTTTTAACCATTCGAAAACCTGATATTCTCCCAAATTGCACCGTTAGTGTTCAAAAAAATTTCATTTTTTAAGAAAAATTGAAAAAAAGTTTAAAAATTTCTAAAAGTATGGTATCATTTCGGCAAAATTTCCGTACCATGAGGAATCTGAATGCGTATTCTGATCATTGAAGATGAAGTAACCCTCAATAAAACCCTTGCAGAAGGGCTCAAAGAATTTGGTTACCAAAGCGATGTCGTCGAAACTTTGAAAGACGGCGAGTATTATCTCGATATCCGTAACTATGACCTAATTTTGATGGATTGGATGCTTCCCGATGGGAACAGTGTCGATATCATCCCAGACATCAAAAGTAACACCCCTAAAACCGTAGTTGTTGTTCTCTCAGCTCGTGATGACAATGCAAGCGAAATCGAAGCTCTTAAAGCGGGTGCAGATGACTATATCCGTAAACCGTTCGATTTCGATGTTCTTGTTGCTCGTATTGAAGCACGTTTACGTTTCGGTGGTAGTAATATCATTGAAATTGATGACTTGACGATTAATCCTGAAGAGGAAAAAATCATCTATAAAGAAAAAGAGATCGAACTCAAAGGTAAACCGTTTGAAGTATTGACTCACCTTGCTCGTCACCGTGACCAAATCGTCTCTAAAGAGCAATTACTCGATGCAATCTGGGAAGAGCCTGAGCTTGTAACCCCGAACGTTATCGAGGTTGCGATCAACCAAATTCGCCAAAAAATGGACAAACCGCTCGGAATCACAACTATCGAAACCGTGCGCCGTCGAGGATACCGTTTTTGTTTTCCTAAGGAAATGTAAGTTTACTTTAAGTTTTATTAACTCCAGAAAGCCCTATTTTAGGGCATTTCGCACACTTCTTCACTTTCTTATCCTTTTAAATTACAATATCAGATATATAACGTTTTGACCGACCCTATTGAAATCCCATAAATAAAGGCGTTCAGAAAAGGGACTAACTTTGTTTTCCAAAAGAAGCATAAAACACTTTCTTAATTACTGAAAAGCTTACTTTAAAAGGCTTTTCAAAACTTTCATTACTCTTTTTTACTATGCAGTGCAATAACATCATTTTCAAAATATCTCAAAGTTATTACAAAATAAAGCAACCTGCATCTGCAAAAATATGACTTAGCAACTATTGATAAGTTCTCCAATCATTTTCATTCTGTAATTCATATTAAACGAAATTTTCTTTTTGACAACATCGTGATAAAAGTAAAATTAAACTTTACTTTTGCAACAATATTGCAACGGAAATCCATTATTATGTCAGCTATTGTTTTACTTTTTACCTATGAGTGACTAGTTTAAAAACAAAAATAAGGAGTTGATACACATGGATTTTCTTAAAAAATCTGTTATAAACAGGGTACTTTTCAGTACGTTACTATCGATATTTATTGGCATGTCTATATTATCTTATATAGCCTCCAATAAAACCTATGATGCACTTAATGAGGCTGATGAAATATCGATCAAAAATGAGTTAACACTTATTCTTGGGACGATTAAAACATTCAACAGTGTGGCAAAATCATCTGCGGATCAGTTAGGCGGTACTTTTTCCGGTATTGTCGGAAACAATATAGCACTTGATACTTCAAGAACAGTAAGAATAGGTGACTTTGACACCCCAGTCATTACCGCTAATGGAGAATCTTTAAACTTAAATTTCGAAAAAGTTGATCGATTTTCAGCATTGACCAAAAGCTCAGTTGCAACGATATTCGTTAAACAAGGAAACGATTTTATTCGAGTAAGCACCAGTCTAAAAAAAGAAGACGGTTCACGTGCGATAGGAACCAAGCTTGATACAAAACATCCAGGGTACAAAAAAGTACTCAATGGTGAAGAGTATGTGGGAAAAGCAAAACTCTTTGGAAAAGACTATATGACAAAATACATACCGATTAAACAAAATGGGATGATTATCGGTATTTTATTTATCGGTTTTGACATTACTGCTGAGCTAGAAAAACTCATGAAAAATATCGAAAGTATTAAAATCGGTAAAACTGGATACTACTACGTTGTAGATTCAAAACCGGGAGATACTCAAGGTCTGTTTTTATACCATCCGACGTTGCAGGGTAAAAACAATTTAGAGACTAAAGATTCAAATGGTTTAGAATTTGTTAAAGATATGGTTGCTAAAAAAAGCGGAATGATTACATATGAATGGGAAAATGAAACTAAATTTTCAGTTTTTGAAGAATTTGATGAATGGAATTGGCTCATCGTCGGAGGAACCTATGTGCAAGAAATTGAAGAAAAAGGTAATGATATACGAAATCTGATTATAATCATTTCTATTATCATACTAGGTTTTGTTTCTGGAATAGTCTATCTTCTCCTAAAAAAAGCGTTAAGTCCACTATCGAATATCCAAACCGGACTCCTTTCCTTCTTCCGTTTCCTCAACCGAGAGAGTGCAAAAGCAGAAACAATAGATTTGA
>NZ_JAFLKV010000001.1 GCF_019163035.1 Sulfuricurvum sp. | reverse complement strand
GATATGGTCGGACATACGGGCAACTTTGACGCGGCGGTTCGTGCGGTTGAAGCGGTCGATATTCAGTTGGGTCGGATCGTCGAAACAGCGCAAAAAAACGGCTATTCGATGGTGCTCACCTCCGATCACGGCAACTGCGAAGAGATGCAAGATGATGCGGGAAATATGCTCACCAATCATACGGTTGGAAAAGTATGGTGCTTTGTCATGGCGGAGGGGGTGAGCGAAGTGCGCTCTGGTGCCCTAAATAATGTCGCCCCTACCGTTTTAAAATTGATGGGGCTTGAAATTCCGTCCGAGATGGACACACCATTAATATAAAAAAGTATGCAAGCATACGTGGGCTTCCTGCCGAAGGAAACCTAGTGTTAACGTAGGTATCGGGGTTTTACTCCGATAACGTTATAAAATTATAATAAAAAGGATAATGATGAAATTCACAGGTAAAAATGTATTGGTAACAGGTTCAAGCCGAGGAATCGGTGCGGAAGTGGCAAAAGTATTGGCAAGCTATGGCTTGAAAGTATGGATTAATTACCGAAGCGGTGCGGCGGCGGCAGATGCGGTTAAGGCAGAGATTGAAGCAGTCGGCGGAGTTGCGGCGGTTATCGGTTTCGACGTGAGCGATGAAGCGGCATTTGTGGATGCGATCAAAACCATCGTCGATGCAGACGGTGAACTCTCCTACCTTGTTAATAATGCAGGGATCACCAATGATAAATTGGCGCTTCGGATGAAAGCGGAAGAGTTCACGAGTGTACTCGATGCAAACCTTACGTCGGCGTTTATCGGATGTCGTGAAGCGATGAAAGCGATGCGTAAACAAAAATTCGGAAGTATCGTTAACATGGCTTCTATCGTCGGTGAAACAGGCAATGCGGGACAAACGAACTATGCGGCAAGCAAGGGCGGTATGATTGCCATGACCAAAAGTTTTGCGATCGAAGCGGCAACCAGCGGTATCCGCTATAACTGTGTTACTCCAGGCTTTATCGCAACGGATATGACCGATGAGCTCAAAGAAGAAGTAAAAGCGGCATTCACCGCAAAAATTCCGATGGCACGTTTCGGAAATGCCTCAGAAGTTGCCGAAGCAACGGCATTTTTACTCAGTGACCATGCGAGCTATATCACCGGAGAGACCCTCAAAGTCAACGGCGGGATGTTCATGTAAGACTCCCTAAAAGAGTGCAATTTTGCCTCTTAAGGTAAATATGGTATAATTTGCCGATTTTATTCATAGGAACAGGAGCTATTATGGCACTTTTGGAAGATATTAAAGAAGTAGTGGTTGAGCAATTAAGCGTTAACCCGGACGAAGTAAAAGCGGATTCTAAATTCGTAGAAGATCTCGGCGCTGATAGCCTTGATGTTGTTGAATTGGTAATGGCTCTTGAAGAGAAATTCGATATCGAAATCCCTGATGACGAAGCGGAAAAAATCCAAACTGTTCAAGATGTAATCAATTACATCGAAAGCAAAAACTAAAAATACTTATCGAGGCGTAGCCTCGATAGTCACTAACTAAAAATTATGGTCTAAGAGTTTGGCTTAATGGAGCCAAAGTTTCAGACCATCCACCATCAGGAGAAAATGTGAAAAGAGTAGTAGTAACCGGAATGGGAATGATCAATGCCGTTGGTCATGACAAAGAGAGCTCATTCAAAGCAATTTGTGAGGGTGAATGCGGGATTGATATGATCACGATTTTCGATGCTTCGACACAAAGTGCACAAATTGCCGGAGAGGTGAAAAACTTCGATCCTGAATCAGTTATGGATGCCAGAGAGGTTAAAAAAGCGGACCGTTTTATCCATCTTGGCATTAAAGCGGCACAAGAGGCGATGTTAGATGCCAATTTTCCTGAGGATTTCGATAAAGAGCGCTTTGGAATTGATGCGGCAGCCGGTATCGGTGGGCTTCCCTCTATTGAGAAAAATTCGATTATCCTTGAAACTAAAGGGGCTCGTCGTATCTCTCCATTCTTTATCCCAGGAGCATTGGTTAATATGCTCGGTGGCTTTATCTCTATCGATCACGGGTTGCAAGGACCGAACCTCTCTGCAGTAACAGCGTGTGCGGCAGGAACTCATGCGATCAGTGAAGCGGCAAAAACGATTATGATCGGCGGTGCGGATCAAATGCTCGTGGTTGCGGCAGAGTCAGCGATTACCGGTGTCGGTATCGGTGGATTTGCTTCGATGAAAGCGCTCTCTACCCGTAATGATGACCCGAAACATGCTTCACGTCCTTTTGATGCTGAACGTGACGGGTTTGTTATGGGTGAAGGTGCGGCGGCATTGGTACTTGAAGAGTACGATGCGGCAGTGGCACGCGGTGCTCGTATTTACGCGGAAGTGATCGGTTTTGGTGAGAGCGGTGATGCAAACCATATTACTACTCCAAGTCTTGAGGGACCATTACGTGCCATGAAAGCGGCACTCAAAATGGCAGGTCATCCGAAAGTGGATTACGTTAATGCTCACGGAACCAGCACCCCTACCAATGATAAAAATGAGACAGCGGCACTTAAAATCGCATTTGGCGGAAAAGAGAACTGTCCCCCTATAAGTTCCACTAAAGGTCAAACAGGTCACTGTCTTGGAGCTGCAGGCGGTATCGAAGCGGTTGTGAGTATTATGGCAATGCGCGATAGTATCATCCCTCCGACCATCAACTATGTTACACCGGATGAAAACTGTGATTTGGATATTGTTCCAAACGTAGCACGCAAAGCGGAACTCAATATTGTTATGTCTAACTCATTTGGATTTGGCGGCACTAATGGTGTCGTTATTTTCAAAAAAATATAAGAGGGCAAGCCGTTGGCTACCTATTTAGATTTTGAACAGAACATTCGTCAAATCCAAGAGGAGATTATTGCCGCAGAAGTGCGCTATGATCACCATGCGGTAGAGATATTAAAGCAGGATTTGGATAAAGAGGTTCAAAAAACCTACGCTAATCTCTCTCCCTATCAAGAGCTTCAGCTAGCGCGCCATCAAGACCGTCCATATGCGCTTGATTACATCAATCTCCTTTTGGATAAAAAGTATGAGATTCATGGGGATCGCCATTTTCGTGATGATCTCTCTATCATTTGCTACATGGGTTACATGGGCGATGAGCGTGTAATGGTAATCGGTGAACAAAAAGGGCGCGGAACCAAAAACAAGCTCAAGCGCAACTTCGGTATGCCAAATCCTGAGGGGTACCGCAAAGCCCTCCGCGTGGCAAAAATGGCGGAAAAGTTTAATATCCCCCTTTTGATGCTAATCGACACTCCGGGTGCCTATCCGGGGCTTGGTGCGGAAGAACGCAACCAAAGTGAAGCGATTGCCCGTAACTTGCTCGAACTCTCAAATCTCAATACTATCACCGTCTCCGTCGTTATCGGCGAGGGGGGAAGCGGTGGAGCATTAGCTATCGGCGTAGCTGATCGTCTTGCTATGATGCGCTACTCGGTATTTAGTGTTATCTCTCCTGAGGGGTGTTCAGCGATTTTGTGGAACGATCCGACCAAAGTGGAAGCGGCAACAAAAGCGCTTAAAATCACTTCAGCTGACCTCAAAGAGCTTGATTTGATTGATGATATTATCGATGAACCGCTTATCGGTGCTCATCGTGATAAAGAGGGGGCAGTGGATGCTCTTAGAACGTATTTTATGAAGCAACTCAAAGATCTCCGTAAACTTAGCGATACAGAGCGTCTTGATAAACGCTACAACCGCCTTGTCGGGATGGGTCGATTTAGCGAATAAGGTTAACCCTTATTCCTCCCCTTTTACCTCTTCTTTTTTACCCTCTTTTTTAAACTTTGGACGTTTTAACCGTTTTGCCTCTTTTGAAAATGCAATCAGCTCTTCGGTATTTTTAATCGTATTAGGGATCATCGTCAGCGTACGTTTAAGAAGCTTTGTGGTTGTCATCGCATCGGAGAGGGCACGATGATGGGTTGCATCTTTATAAAGCTCTAATTGGTCGTTTAGATAGGCTAATCCATAGCGTTCAGATTCAAAGGTTCGCTCTGCTACGTCAATCGTACACAAAGAGCGGTTCAGAAGTCGAGAAAGTCCCACACGCTCCATCATCGCCGAGATAAAGTTGTAATCAAATTTAGCATCATGACCGACAAATACGGCATCCCCTAAAAAAAGACGAAATTCGTGCATCACTTTTTTGAGTGGAGGTGCTTTGAGGGTTTGCTCAGGGGTGATTCCGGTGATCTCTTGAATCTGAGTCGAGATATCGGTGCAATAGACTAAACTCTCATAGGTATCGATGATACGACCATTTTGTATTTTGACCGCACCGATCTCTATGATTTGGTGATGAGAAGGTTTTGAGCCGTTCGATTCGATATCGGCGATACAAAACACAGTATCATCGATTGACGTTATGGCACTTTGAAATTTATAGTATCCGTTTTCTAAAATGATATTCATCCCCTGCGCTTTGAAAAGCTCCAGCTCGGTTTCATCAGGTATAAGATTCTCAAACTCATCTTTCGGTATACCATTTTTGCTAAGACGGGCAATAATTTTCGGATCCAATACACTCACCATTTTGCCCTCTGGATAAAAGAGATCACTTTTTGAGGATCTTTTTTTCCCTTGGATGCTTCCACACCGCTACTCACATCGACGCCGTAAAATCCATACGATTTTAAAGAGGCAACGTTATCCGCATCAAGCCCCCCCGCGAGGATGATTTTAGAACAATCAACCCCCTCAAACCATTCGATATTGAGCCGTTTACCGCTTCCGCCGAAGCCTTCGCAATACGCATCAACGAGACGATACTCATCAGCATACTTTAGAATATCATCTCTTTTTTGCGCACGGATAACGGGTAATGATGGGAAATTAACTTGAGTGAAAAAATCTTCTTCGACATCAAAATGAATTTGAGCGAGTGAACACCCAGTCTCTAAACAAAGCGAACGGATAAATTCCGGTGTTTCATTGACAAAAAGGGCAACTTTCTCGACAAAAGGGGGAAGTTTATCGATGACTTTTTTTGCATCAGCGGGAGTGATATAGCGAGGAGAGTCAGGATAAAAGACAAATCCTAGGGCATTTGTACCCGCATTTATCGCTATAAGTGCATCCTCAAGGTTAGTGATTCCGCAGATCTTGACTCTCATACTTTGAGGCTATCAATCGCGGTTTTATAATCATCGGCTCCAAAAACATAGCTTCCGGCAACACAGACATCGACACCGGCTTCTTTTAGTATCGAAATATTGGAGCTTCCTACTCCGCCATCGATTTCGATAAGACAGTTGGGATTAATACGATCTCTCAAGGCTTTTAAACGCTGGATTTTTTCAACAACAGTGGGGATAAACTTTTGTCCCCCGAAACCCGGATTGACCGACATCACTAGAACCATATCGATATCACCGAGGAGATATTCGACCGCTTCGGCAGGGGTGTGAGGGTTGAGGACGATACCGGGTTTAATACCAAGTGAGCGGATATGTTGGACAAGACGGTGAGGATGTTTCTCCTCTTCGATGTGAAAGGTGATGAATTCCGGTTTGAGTGGGGCAAACAGATCGACAAAAAAGGTGTTGTTTTGAACCATTAGATGAATATCGAGAGGTTTGGTTGCGGCGCGTGCAATAGCACTTACGACAACGGGTCCAATGGTGAGATTGGGGACGAAATGTCCATCCATTACATCAACGTGCACAAAATCGCATCCTGCGTCACAAATGGCACGGACATCACGTGCTAAATTTCCAAAATCGGCAGAGAGGACGCTCGGAGCGATAAGCATAGGATACACCTTGAATAATATTTTTGTTATTTTAGCGAAAAACTTATCGCGTTAGGAAAAAGGTGAAATGACTACCCTCAAAACTAAGGTTCACTTGAACCCCTTTTTTGTTTTGTGCCATTTCCATTAGAGAATCGACATCCATGTAGGTACGTGGCAAAGTGATATCAACTCGATTCTTTTTTTCACTCAAAAGTGTTTTGGCTCGCCCTCCTATAATATTGACAAACTCTGCTAGTGAGTCGAGGATCAACTCTTCGTTATCGGTTGCTTCTCCGATTAGGAGTTCACACGCTTTTTTAGCGATATTTTTAGGGAAAACAAGGATAATCATTCCATCAAGATCTCCGTAAAATCCGATGGAGCTGGCGTATTGATTTTTAGAATCTTTAATCTCTAACAGTTGAATATTCATGGACTCTTTGATAGCTTTGGCATTGGTCATCATAGCCAGAGTGGATACGGTTGCATCGATTAATCCTGAGAGTTCATTGATGAGCCCTTTGGTGAGAGAGCGAACATTTTTTGACGAAGTGGCAGAACTTCCCCCCAGCTCTCGGAGGAGTTCTTTATTTTTGAGGATATCTTCCATTTGATTAAAAAACATGATGCCGGCATCTTCGAGATCATTTTTAAAGCTTTTTGGGGTTTTTTCAAATGTTAACCCGACGAAACAAATAGAAGCGTTATATTCTGCCCCCGATGAGGCAAGTTTGGTGAAAAAGTTGAGGGCATGGACATTCATCGAAACCACTTTATAGGCATCGAAAATAAAGAGGCGAAAACCGACATTGAGGGAGTTATTGTGATAGGCGATGTTGAAGGTATTTCCGATTTCGGCATCTAAAAAATTGCCGATGGTATAAATGATCGCATTTCCGGTGACGCGGGTGGCAACTTTCTGCCCGAATAATCCCAAATAGGTATCTTCAATCACCGCATAATAGAGATCTGGACTCTGTTTTTTTTCTTCAAACTCTTTTTTACTTTGAGCAATAACCGGATTATGCCCGTAATCGAAGAGCTCAATTGCCATGGCAGACCGCTGAGAGGGGTCATCATTGTAAAGGAGTACCGTTTTAGAATCGTTTTTATTGGTGGAGACAAAGAGTTCCGCTATTTTTTCGGTACGAAAGAGGGAGAAGTTAAGAGTGCTTCCATAGAAGGTTTGGATCGTTTTGAATTTTGCCGAATCGTAATCGCACAATCCGACTGCAATATGTTTTTGGTTTCGGATACTTATCAAGAGACGGATAAAAACATCCAAACCGTTCTTGTTAAAAAAAATCACTTTTTTGAGTGACACCAAAAGCATATCGATATTGAGTCCTTCGGTTGCTTTGATATCATCAATGGTTAAAAATGAGGGGGCGTTGTTACCATCCAAAAAGCCCTGCGGATGGAAAACGGCAACTCTCCCTTTAACTGTTGCTCTCATCGTTCCCTACCACCTGCATAAAAGATTCATATATATCTTGGACGAATTCGATTTGAAATTCGACAAACTCGTTTAATCCCGCACTCACGTAAGTACTTTGGCTTAACTCGTAGAAAAGGAGCAGATGCATCCATTGCGCTAAGATTTTTTCATTGCCTGCAATGGTACTATCAACCCCAGAGGCAGCATGTACAATGCGACTAATCGCGGGGGACATCTCCCATTTTGTCCCTATTTCGGTACAAACATCGAATAAACTAAGTTTACTGAGTCGGTAGAGAATAGTATTATAATCGAGTGCTTTGACGGCTCTAAGCTGTTCGACTTCACTTTTATGCTCTGTAAAAAGAGCGTCACAGACGATAATACTAGCGGGTAAGAGGGTGATGGCACTCTCGGTATCGTGATTAAGCAATTGGAGATGTTTGAGAATTTTTTCCCATTTTCGACTGAGAGAAGCTTGCAAATCATAGAAAGAATGATTGTCCAGAGAAAAAAGTCCCCACGCTTTTGGAGCTAACAGGCTCATAAGATAGTTATACAAAATTTGTTGAGCTGTTGAGACTCCCAAGATACTGAAAATTTGGGATAAATCACTCACTTCATTTCGAAATCCATAAATAGGACGGTTTACTAATGTTTTGAGATAAAGTTTAAGTGCAGGGTCTTCTTCGGCACATTTAGCGGCTTTGGTTAAGTCGCCGACACGTACATAGTCAAGGGTTTGTTTAACAATCGTAGGAGCTGGTGGTATATTTTGGATATAAAGTAATATTTTTTCTTGAGTCACCACGTGCAACATTATCCGATCTTAATTATTTTAAAAGAGGGTTATATTGTATTAGTCAATTGATTAAACGACCCTTTATAATGGTTAAACCGTTACTTAAGGTAAACTTTGGGTTCAATAAGATAAAATTCGCAACTAAAATTTACGCAAGGAGCCTCAAAATGGCAAGAAAATGTGCTATTAGCGGTAAAGGCCCAATGAGCGGGAACAACGTTTCTCACGCGAAAAACAGAACTAAACGCCGTTTTTTACCAAACCTTCGTACTGTTCGTGTAACACTTGAAGACGGTACAACCAAAAAACTGAAAATCGCTGCTTCTGAGCTTCGTACTCTTAAAAAAGATTCGTAATCTCCCGCGTGGTCTCACGCACTCAGGGAGTTTACTCCCACTATTACTTCACAAAAACTTCTCATTTTTAATCTTGAACTAGGTTTCTCTGTTTATAATAAACCATACCTAATTACCCTTTTTGTATCAGGAGTATTTCATCATGTTTACCATCAACTCTATTGACGGCGGTGTTTGCGCTGCGGAGGGCTTTTTTGCCGACGGAATCCACATCGGATTGAAAAAAGACTTTGCCAAAGATTTGGCATTCATCTATTCTTGCAAACCGTGTGCTGTCGCTTCGGTCTTTACCACGAATAAAATGACGGCGGCACCGATACGCCATTTTCGAGCACAAGGGGATTTTGAGGGGAACTTTGTCCTCATCAATTCTAAAAATGCGAATGCCATGACGGGGCGTGCGGGTATCGATGATATAGATGAGGTGCTTGATGCCCTTAAAGTCAAATTTCCACAAATCCAAAATCCGGTGATGAGTTCGACGGGAGTGATTGGAGTACGCCTTCCGAAAGCCAAAATCATCGAAGGTGCTATGAACTTTGATCTCTCTCATCGAGAGGGTGTTAATGCCTCCGAAGCGATTATGACGACCGATACATTTGCTAAACGCATCGCATATGAAGTTGTTTTGAGTGATGGAAAATCATTTCGAATCGGTGCGATGGCGAAAGGTGCGGGGATGATTAACCCAGCAATGGCGACGATGCTCTGCTTTATCACGACCGATGCGGCCGTTGATAAAGCTACTATGCAAAGTATCCTCGATGAGTGTGTCCATACGACATTCAATGCAGCGAGCGTCGATGGGGATACTTCGACCAATGATACCGTGCTGGTAATGGCAAACGGTGAGAGCGGAGCGTTTCATGCAGGAGCGTTTAAAGAAGCACTTGAATCCATTATGCTCTTTTTGGCGAAAGAGATGGTGCGTGA
>NZ_JAFLKV010000115.1 GCF_019163035.1 Sulfuricurvum sp. | reverse complement strand
GCGGATGAGAGTTATCACGGTTTGGTCTATGTTGATGTACCGTTGCCGCTTTTTTGTTTACGAGCACGTTTATCACTTTTACGCGATTTGGGTGCGGTGGTGTCACCGTTTAATTCATGGCTCTTTATTCAGGGGATCGAAACGTTGTCACTCCGTATGAGAGAACACTCACGTAACGCTCAAGTGGTTGCGGAGTTTTTAGAGTCTCATCCGTTGGTCAAAAAAGTGAACTATCCGGGGCTTAAAAGCAATAGTAACTATGCAAATGCGCAACGCTATTTTGAAAACGGTATGTCAAGCGGGTTGCTCAGTTTTGAGGTGGAGAGTTTCGAATCTGCGAAAAAAATCGTGGATGCGACTAAACTTTTTTCTCTGGTCGTTAATATCGGTGATTCCAAATCGATTATTACCCATCCTGCATCGACAACCCATCAACAACTCTCCCAAGAAGAGTTGGTGGCATGTGGTGTACCATCAGGGCTTATTCGTCTGAGTATCGGGCTTGAAGCATCATCGGATTTGATCGATGATTTAACTCAGGCATTGAACGCGTAAAGGATCTCATGTTAAATCTGCAAATCAAGAGCGAGCATTTTACTAACCCTCTCTATCTGGAGAGCGGGCGTATCTTGGAACCGTACGATATTATTTATGAGACGTACGGTGAACTCAACGAGACTAAAGATAATGTGATCGTGATTTGTCATGCCCTTACAGGTTCTCATCATGCGGCAGGGACGTATGAGGGGGACAATAAAAGCGGTTGGTGGGATGGACTCATAGGTCAGGGAAAAGCGGTCGATACCGACAAATTTTTCGTGATCTGTACCAATGTACTGGGGAGTTGTTTCGGCTCTACGGGACCAATGTCGCCACGTTATCCGTACAATGATGCTTATCGCTATAAATTTCCCGTTGTCACTATTCTTGATATGGTGAAAGCACAGCGGATATTGTTTGATCGTTTGGGGATTCATCAGGTTCATGCGGTCATTGGCGGATCGATGGGGGGGATGCAGGCATTGGCATTTGGTGTCTTTTTCCCGAACTTTGCCAAAAAGATCATCGCGATGGCAACGACGGCGGCAACACAACCGTGGGCTATCGCATTTAACAAAGTCGCTCAAGAAGCGATTTTGAAAGATCCTGAGTTTAAAAACGGCTATTATGACCCCGAAGCAATCCGCGAAAATGGTCTCAGTGGTATGGCAATCGGACGAATGGCGGGGCATATCAGCTTTTTATCTCATCAGTCGATGACCAAAAAGTTTGGTCGGGAGTACAAACGAACCGACGGTTTATATGAGCTTTTCGGGAAGTTTCAGGTCGAATCGTATTTGGAGTATAACGGTTATAATTTTACAAAATGGTTTGACCCTCTCTCGTATTTGTATATTACCAAAGCGATCAATATCTATGATCTTTCACGTGGATTTGATTCACTCGAAGAGGCTCTGAATAAAATCAATGCGGAACTTTATTTGGTCGGATTTGAAAAAGACATCCTTTTCCTCCCAAGCGAGATGGAGAGTATCCATACCGCAATGAAGGCATTAGGGAAAACGAACAGTGATTATCTTGAAGTACCAAGTGATTACGGACATGACGCTTTTTTAGTAGAAATCGATAAAATAGAGAATTATGTTCGGGAGGCACTATGAGCACTGATGAGAGTTTTGAAACGAAGATTACCAATGCTAAAGCAGTTTTAGAAAAACTGATGGATCCGGCATTGCCGATGAACGAGAGCGTTAAGGCATACGAAGAGGGGATGAAAGAACTTCGCGTTGCTGAAACGATGCTCCAAAATGCACAGTTACAGATCCAAATCATCAAAAATCAGGAGCAATAATGCGCGTCGCCATTCTCCAACTCCCCTCCATCGGAATGGGAAGTAAAATTTTAGAAAATTATGCTCGTGTAGCGAGTCAAAAAGGGGTCAAACTGGTTTTGATGGGGGAATACCTTCTCAATCCATTTTTCAAAGAATTGATCCAAACTCCGGTGAGTATGATCGCAGAACAAAGTGCTCATCAGATTGAAACGCTTAAAGCGCTAGCAATCAAATATGATCTTACCTTTGTCGCTCCGATCATTACGGTGAAGAAAAAAGAGTGTACTAAGATGATTGCAAAGGTAAACGCTCGCAGTGTAGTCTACTATCCTCAGCAATTTTTGATTAACTATCCCCACTGGAATGAAGAGAAATTTTTTAATAACCCAATCGAAGCGGTAAAGCCTCCGATGGTGTTTGCATGTGAGGGGTTTAAATTTGCCGTTATGGGAGGCTATGAAACCCATTTTGATCCTATGTGGGATGCGGTCACTTCTAAAGTGGTAGATGTGGTTTTAGTTCCGAGTGCTTCAACGTTTGAGTCGCATAATAGATGGCGCGAACTGATCAAAACCCGTGCATTTACCCACAACTGTTATATCTTAAGAGCCAATCGGGTTGGAGAGTATTTCGATGAGCAGAGTGCATGGAAATTTTACGGTGATTCGATGATTGTCTCTCCTGATGGGGAGATTGAAGCGGATCTCGGTAATACCGAAGAGCTTTTGATTGTCGATCTGGATCGAAAAAGTCTTAGCGAGTCACGAAAAGGGTGGGGATTTAAAGAAGCTCTACGGAAACGAAGATAAAAATATGATGCACTATTTCCACCGTCAGGTTCAGTTGTGGGGGGAAGAGACGCAATATTTACTTCAATCGAAGAAGATTGCGGTTATAGGCAGCGGAGGGCTTGGAAGCTCATTAGCGTTCGCTCTGGGAGCATCAGGGATCGGTGAGATTCACATGGTGGACTTTGATACCGTTAGTCTGCATAATATCCACCGCCAAATCGCTTTTAAAACGGGAGATGAAGGGAAATACAAAGCCGAACTTTGTGCAGCTTTGATTGAAGATCGTTGTCCGTATGTAAAAGCCTATTCGCATGTTTGTAATTTCGATGAGTTTATTCAAAAAAATATCGAGATTGATCTCATTATCGACGCAACCGATAACCTCCCCTCTCGCGGTGCCATCAATACCTATGCCAAATCAAAATGTTTACCGTGGGTGTATGGATCGGTAGAAGCGTTTAACGGACAAGTGTGCTTTTTCGAAGAGGCATCCTTTACGGAATTGTTTAAAATTACTTCAAAAACTCCTGCGGGGATTGCCACACCTATCGTCATGCACATTGCCTCATTACAAGCGAATTTGGCATTGCGCTATCTTGCGGGGTTGAGTATTAAAAAAGACAAACTCTACTATCTTTTCTTCAATGACGAGGGAGAGTTGGTAACGCAGAAATTTGCGCTACCTAAATCAGAAGGCTAAAGTGCTGATATATACTTGGCCAATGCGTCAATCTGAGCATCGTTAAGCCCTTTGGCTTGTCCTTGCATGAGTGCCTTCATCTCTTTGCCGTAGGTGCCGTTCTGGTACCCTTTGAGCGCCTCTTTCACTTGCGCTTCACTAAAGTTGGCAATAATCTGAGATTTATTTAGTGCCGATTTTTCACCTTTGGCTCCGTGGCATGAAACACATTTTTGAGCGAAAAGTGCCGAAGCGTCAATGGCGGCTGTTTCTACAGCAACTGGGGCTGATGGAGTTGCTGTTACCGGAGGTGTTGATACGGATGCATTGGTTTCGATCGATGCTGTTTGATTGACCTCAATCGGTGCCGTCATCTCTGATGTCGCAGGTGCTTCGGTTGGTTTGGAATCACTGCATCCGATTAAAAGAAAAGAACAGAGGATTGGGATGATTGTTTTCATAATGAAGACTCCTAAATTAGATTAGGAAAGTTTATGATAAGTTAGTTTGATTTTATGTTAAATGGAAGAAAAAGAGGAAGATAATTTCGCACCGAAGTGCGAAATACTCAAGCTAAATAAAACTTATTTAGCAGGAGTTGCAGCAGCGTCAGCAGCAGCAGCGTCAGCAGCAGGTGCAGCAACTTCAGCAGTTACGTTTGCTTCTTCAGCAACTGGTGCAGCAGCTTCTTCAGCAACTGGTGCAGCTTCTTCAGTAGCAGCAGGCGCTTCTGTAGTAGCAGATTCGCTACATCCGATGAACATAGCAGCAAGTAATAAAGCAGAGATAACTTTCAACATGGTAAGGCTCCTTAAAAAAATATGGCGGAAGTATACCACTAATCCCCCTATAGTTGTCAAGTGATTGGAAGAAATTTTATAAAAATATTTACAACATCCCTAAAATAGGGGTTTGTGAGATATCAAAATCTTATCAAATAGATTGAATATAGGCGTAAAACTGTGACAGTAGGAGAAAAAATTCTTATTTTTTTTGGATTTTTTAGAGTTTGTTTACTATTGATTGTCTTTTAAACGGCATTTACAAGCGAGAAAATGATGAAAAATTTAGGGGATATTGTCTCAAAAGAGACAATTAGCGTCCGGCAGGGAGAAGGTCCGGTAGGGGAGGCGTTTGCGTTTCACTCCATCCACCTCCCAATACTTTATATAAAGAGATAGTAGAAATCAGGGCATTTTGCTTGGCAATAATGAATTGTTGAGACGCTTGTAGCCATTGCTGTTGTACGATAATCATATCACTGTAGCTAATGGTGCCTACTTTATAACGAAGTTTGCTTTGGGTTAGTCCTTTTTCAATAGCAGCGGTACGTGCGTTTTGATAGCCTATCTGCTCTTGTGCTCTGGATTTTTGAGCAATGGCGTTATCTGTATCGTTAAACGCGCTGACAATCGCTTTTTTGTATTGAGCGATGCTTTGGTTTCGATCCGCCTCGGCTGTTCTGACCTCCCCCGCAATACGTCCGGCGGAAAAAATAGGGACACTTACTGAGGGAGCAATTTCCCAAAGTCGTGCCGGATTCGATACGAAGTTACTGAGTTCAAGGCTTTGCACTCCTAACATCCCTGTGAGTTTTATACTTGGATAATAGGCCGCTTTGGCAACCCCTATTTTCGCATTAGCGGCGATTAGGTTTTGTTCAGCCGACGCAATATCGGGGCGTTGGGATAAAACCGACGAGGGGAGTGCGTCTGGGATGCTAGGGACACTCATACTATCAATCGATGAAACACTCACACGTGTAGGATTGCGGCCTAAGAGGACGTTAAAAGTCGCCTCTTCGGCACTTTTGGAGGCTTCAAGCTGGGAGAGAGTCGCTTTAGCGCTTTCATGTTCCGATAACGATTGCAATAAAACACTCTCAGCAATAACGCCGTGTTTGTATTTGAGATCGTTGAAGCTCACTAATTCATTCGTAAGTGCTACATTTTGGCGTGCAAGATCGATCTGGCTTTGTAGAGATGAGAGTTTCACGTAGGATGCTGCAACACTCGATGTGATCGAAAGTTTGATGGTTTGAGACGCATAGGAGCTTGAAAGGAGTGCCGCACGCGCCGCTTCATTGGCTCGGCGTACTTTTCCGAATAGATCAATCTCATAACTCGCTAACGATAAAGACCCCGCATAGGTCGAGGTGATCCCCTCACGCAGCTGAAAACCTCCGTTAGAAGCATTATCAACCCCTTTACGATTCAATGAGCTAGAAGCATTGATTTGAGGATAGAGATATGACTTGGCTTGATCAAATTGTCCTAACAGTGCATCGACGGAGGCTTGCGAGGATTGGATATCGTAGTTTGTATTTAACGCCTCTTCCACCGCTTGAGTTAACGCGGTATCGTTGAAGGTTTTCCACCATGCACTATCGAGTGTGCGTGCGGTTGTTGTGTTTGCCTCGTTATAGATAAACGTTTCGGGGACGGCAATATCGGGGCGAACGTAATCCGGTCCGATAGCACACCCTCCGAGGAGTCCGGCGAGGATGAGAGAGAGGGAAATGTTATTCATGATCGACCCCTTTTGAAGTAGCGAATTTCTCCTGAGCCGTAGCGACCCAGTAGTAGAGGAACGGGATAAAGTACCGTTCGATAAAGGTTGCAGCTAACATCCCTCCGAACATGGCAACACCGATAGAGAAGCGTCCCATCGCCCCTGCACCCGAGCTGAAGATAAGGGGGAGCATCCCTGCCAAAAAGGCAAACGAGGTCATCATCATCGGACGGTAACGAAGGCGTGCCGCTTCCATGGCTGAATCGTAGACACTTTTCCCCATCAGTCGCTGCTCTTCGGCGAACTCGACAACCAAAATCGCATTTTTAGCCGAGAGGGCGATGAGGGTGAGCAGACCGATCTGGAAGAAAACGTTGTTGTTGAGAAACGGAATCAGCCATACAACGGTATAGGCTCCCATAATCCCATACGGTACCGCGAGCATGATCGAGATCGGCAACGTCCAGCGCTCATACAATGCCGCTAGGATCAAATAAACCATCACCAACGCAAACGCCATAATCATGAGTGCTTTGGAGCCGACGAGTTTTTCTTGGAGGTAGAGACCGTCCCAGTCGTAACTCACCGTACTTGGCAGTAGGGTATCCCCTTTCTCTTCCAAAATCTTAATCAGATCGCCTGAACTGTATCCGGCTGCAGGGGAGCCCATGACAGTGGTACTGAGTACGCCGTTAAAGTGCTCAATCGAGGAGGGTGCACTTGACATTTTGGCGGTAACAACCGAGGAGAGGGGGACGAGCTGACCGCTGGATGAGCGAACCCATGCACGCCCGATATCTTCAGGAGTTGCACGATATGGTGAATCCGATTGCATTTGAACCCAGTAGGTTTTACCGTTTTTATCAAACTGGTTGACGTACATCGTTCCGATGGTTGCTTGAAGGGTTTGATACACATCACTGATGGCAAGACCCATCATCTTGGCTTTTTCACGGTCTACTTCGATAGAGAGCGTCGGGGTGTTGATATTCATCGTGGTCATCGGATTTTTAATGCTTGGGTTGTTTCGCAGATCACCCACGAACGCATTGGTCGCATTTGCAAGGGCGTTAAAATCATTACTTCCCGGTTGCAATAATCGCAAGCTGAACATATCAGATGGTCCCATTCCCCGAATCGGAGGGGGAGGCATCGCAAATACTTTTGCCTCTTTTATGGATCCTAGTTTTGGTCCAAGAGTGTTCAGGATACCGAATACTTTGAGCTCTTTAGTCGTTCGCTCATCCCATGGTTTAAGTCGGGTAAAAATAACGGCGGCATTGGGTTCTTGGGAGAACGTGAGGACATTAAGTCCGGTAATGGCAGTGTATTTGTATACCCCTTCTTGTTTACCTAAAATGGCTTCGACTTGCTTGACCACTTCCAACGTACGGTTGGCGGTTGCACCATCAGGGAGAACGATGGCGGTAATAAAATAGCCCTGATCTTCCATCGGTAAAAAAGCACTCGGCAATGTTTTATGAAAAAATCCGATAAAGAAATAGGTCGATAGATAGATAATCAAGAAAATAAACGATTTACGGATCATAAAGCCGGATCGTCGAACGTAGTTTTCGGTCATTGCTCCGAATTTGCGGTTAAACCAGCGGAAAAAGCGAGCCGGTTCATTTTCATGGTGTTTGAGTATCAAGGCACCGATAGCGGGAGCAAACGTAAGCGCCATAAAACCTGAGAAGACAACCGAAATAGCGATGGTTGCGGCGAATTGTTTATAAAGCTGACCCGTCATACCGCCCAAAAAAGTGGCAGGGATAAAGACGGCACACATAACGAGGACGATGGCGATGACGGGTCCCGATATTTGTCCCATTGCCTTGATCGCCGCTTCACGAGGGGAGAGTTTTTCATGCTGAAGTATCCGTTCCATATTCTCGATGACGACGATGGCATCATCGACGACGATACCGATGGCAAGAACGAGACCAAAGAGGGTGAGCGTATTAATCGAGTACCCTAAGAGATACATACCGATAAAGGCACCCGTGAGTGAGATCGGAATCGAGAGGATCGGGATCATCGCGGCGCGATAACTTTGTAAGAAGAGATAGATAACCAAGCTGACCAGAACTATGGAAGCTAGGAGTGTAAAGATAACCTCTTCGATGGAGATTTTGACAAAATCGGTCGTATCGTAGGGGATATCGTATTTTAGCCCCTGCGGGAATTTATGGGAGAGTTTTTCCATTTTCTCTGCTACGGCGGCAGAGGTGTCGAGGGCATTGGCGTTGGTATCGGCGAAAATACCGATCATAGCGGCCGGTTTACCGTTTACACGACCGAAAAATTCGTAGTTTTGGCTCCCCAGTTCGACACGGGCGACATCTTTAAGTCGTAGCATTGAACCATCAGGTTTGGAACGGATAATGATGTTTTGAAACTCTTCAGGGGTTGAAAAACGCCCTTTTGAGGTGAGTTGCATCGTCCACATCTGCTCATCATTGGTCGGGGCTTGCCCTAAACGCCCCGGAGATACTTGTAGGTTTTGATCTTTAATCGCTGCTGCGATTTCAGAACTGCTGACCCCAAGAGATGCCATGCGGTCAGGGTTGAGCCAAATACGCATTGCATAGTCGCGTTGACCGAAGATTTGCGCCCGTCCTGCACCGGGGATTTTTTTTACTTCATCGAGGAGATTAGCAGAGATGTAGTTACTGATTCCCGTCGCATCGTAGCTTCCATCAGGAGAAGTGATAGCAACGATGAGCAAAATATCGGAGGTTTTTTTCTGTACGGTGACACCTAAATCACGAGTACTTTGGGGGAGCTGTGAAATAACCGAGTTTATTCGGTTTTGGACATCAACGGCGGCAAGGTCTTGGTTAACTCCGATGTTGAAGGTACAAGTGATCGTAGCACTTCCCGGCAATGCAGCCGCTTTGGAAGACATATACATGAGTCCGTCTGCACCGGAGATCTGAGACTCTAATGGGGTGAGGATGTTGTTCGCGATGGTTTGCGCATCGGCTCCCGGATACTGTGCACTGACGACAACGGTAGGGGGGGTGAGATTCGGTAACTGCGAGATCGGGAGACTTTTAATCGCCACAAATCCGAGCAGCATGATGATCATCGCGATTACAGCTGATAAAACGGGGCGATTGATGAAATATTTAGAGAACATTATTTGTTACCGTTCGGAATTACTTCCGCCCCCGGTTTGAGTTTAGGGAGGGAGTCAGCGGCGATTTTTGCTCCTGCTGTAATACCGCTCTCGATTAGAACATTTTCACCGATCCACTCTCCCGCGACTACCGGTTTAGGGCTAACGGTATTGTTGGCTTCGATGGCGTAGACAAATTTCCCTTTTTCACCGGTAAGGAGTGTTTTTTGAGGAACATAGAGGACATTTTTCCACTCCATCCCTTTTACTTTTACGTGGACGAACTGCCCCGGGAGAAGTTTATGGTCACTGTTATCGATGAGGGCTCGGTAGGTGATGTTTCCGGTAGTCGAATCGACAAACGGTGCGAT
>NZ_JAFLKV010000095.1 GCF_019163035.1 Sulfuricurvum sp. | reverse complement strand
TGAGGGTTTTCAAATCCTCCGAAGTCATAGACGGTATCAGGGTAGAGGGGGATTTTGTTCGGGTAATAGCGGGCATTTTTGTATTTGTTGAGCGCGACCGACATATCGTTGGTCGCATAGCGATAGCGCAGATCTTTGGCAAGGGAAAATGCGAGGGAGGTTTTACCCACTCCCCCTTTGGTTGAAGCGATAGAGATGATTGCCATGAGTACCTTCGCTAACTTTTTTAGTATGGTATCATAAAGAGTATTTTATCGTCAAAATTTATGGCATATTGTCAAAAGAGTTTAGTGTACTATAGCAGTATTAATACTATGAGGGAATCATTATGGCCTATTTTCCTATGTTTATAAATTTGAATGAGCGAGATTGTTTAGTGATCGGAGGAGGTGAAGTTGCTCTTCGGAAGATAGAACAGTTAGTCAAATTCTCACCCCATTTGAATGTGATTGCCCCTTGTATTCACCCCGAGATTGGTGATTTGGCTCAAAAATATCCGATAACGATAGATATACGTCCCTATACCATCAATGATTTGGAAGGGCGATTTTTGGTTATCGGAGCATTGGATGATTTATCCGAACAGGAAAAAATTTTCCACTATTGCAGTGAGCATCATATCCACGTCAATTGTGTAGATTCTCCTCTATGGTGCTCATTTATATTTCCGGCATTGATTGTCAATGATGATTTATGCATAGGGATAAATACTGCAGGTCGTGCTCCGGCGGTGAGTTCGGCACTACGGCAGTATCTCACCAAAATGATTCCAAAAGGGGTAAGTGATTTGATCGACAAAGTTGATTTTATACGTCAAAGTGAACCTGTCGGCAAACCTCGACAAGCAAAAATTATTACTATCTGCAAAGCTTTTTTCGAACAATAAACCCTACCTTATCACTTTACTTTACTGTTTTTCAATCTAAAACCCTATTTATTTACTAGTAATTAAACCCCATTAAATAGGGGTTTTTGCGCCAATTATATAATAAAACATACTAATTCAATAGAATTACTTGACAATGTTAAAAAAACTCCCTATAATTTCTCCATTCAATAAATGAATGAACATTCACTTATTATGAATCTCATCAATGAAAGGAGTGAACAATGAAAGTTGCAGCCAATGTTACGGAGTTAATCGGAAACACACCGCTTATTACGTTAAATCATTTTTCAAACGGGTCAACAAAGATCATAGGAAAGTGCGAATTTATGAATCCCTCGGGTTCAGTTAAAGATCGGATTGGATGCAACATGATCCTCCAAGCACTGCAACGCGGTGAGATTAGCGATGAGAGTGTCATCATAGAACCGACCAGTGGAAATACCGGGATTGCGTTAGCGAGTGTCGCTGCGAGCCTCGGATTGAAATTGATTTTAACAATGCCGAGCTCCATGAGTTTGGAACGCAGACGTCTTTTGGCGGCTCTGGGCGCGCAGATTGTATTGACGGAACCGGAGAAAGGGATGGGTGGAGCAGTTTTAAAAGCGAATGAGCTGGGAGCATCTATCCCTAATGCAGTTGTTTTGCAACAGTTTAATAACGGGGATAATCCTGATATTCATCGTCATACGACGGCGGAAGAGATATGGAGAGATACCGACGGGAAAGTTGATATTTTTGTTGCGGCTATCGGAACAGGGGGAACGATTACCGGTGTGGGAGAGATACTTAAAGCGTATAACCCCGACATTCAAATCATTGCGGTAGAGCCTGATGCTTCAGCTGTTCTTTCGGGTGAATCAGCAGGTCCTCATAAAATTCAAGGGATTGGAGCCGGATTTGTTCCTCAGGTACTTAATCGTGATGTTTATGATGAAATTATCCGTATCACGAATGATGAAGCGATTACGACGTCAAGAGCAATTGCTAAAACAGAAGGACTCTTAGTGGGAATTTCAGCGGGAGCTAATGTAGCGGCGGCGAAAAAAATTGCAGAACGTCCTGAAAATCAGGGGAAAACAATCGTAACAATTTTGTGCGATACGGGAGAACGGTATTTAAGTACGGAGCTTTATGAGTTTCCCCCTGACAATGTGTAAGAGGGGAAAAAATGGGTGAAAAACATTATAGAAGTGTGATCAAGGCGATCTCATGGCGTACAGTCGGGACAATTGATACGATAATCGTCTCTTATTTCATTACAGGAAATTTAGTGATGGCAGTTTCCATCGGTTCAATCGAAGTGGTTACGAAGATGTTCTTATATTATTTACATGAAAGAGCATGGGACAGAACCAATTTTGGGCGGGTGAAACCCTCCGCTAACGATTACCAAATTTAGGAGAATCAATGAGCATTAATTTAGATGTATTGAATCAGCGATTTGAAAAGGAATCGATTGAATTTTTATTGACGTGTTATTTGGAAGCCCATAAAGGACGGATTGCGTTAGCCTCTAGTTTTGGCGTAGAAGATCAGGTTTTGGTGGACATGATGTTGCGTATCGATCCGACGGTAAAAATATTTACCCTCGATACCGGAAGACTTAGCGAAGAGACCTATAGTGTGATCGATCAGACAAACCGAAAATATGGGATCAAAGTAGATATATATTGTCCTGATAAAGAAGCTCTTGAAGCGCTTTATCAAGAACAAGGTGTCAATGGATTTCGAGAGAGTGTAGAGAATCGAAAAACATGTTGTAACGTGAGAAAAATGGAACCACTACGCAGAGCTTTAAGCGGTTTGGAAGTATGGATTACCGGATTACGCCGATCTCAGTCTCCGACACGTGAGACGATGCAACTTATCGAATGGGATGAAGGAAACGGCTTGATCAAACTTAATCCGCTTATAGAGTGGAGTGAGAAGATGGTATGGGATTATATTATCGAAAATCAAGTTCCATACAATGTGTTACATGATCATGGATATCCGAGTATCGGGTGTGCTCCATGTACGAGAGCAATACGTGAGGGGGAAGAACTCCGCGCCGGACGATGGTGGTGGGAGAACCCTGAACATAAGGAGTGTGGACTCCACTTAAAAGGGAACTGACAATGAAATTTTTGTTAGAAATTTTGGATGGAATACTCGAGGATGACGAGTACTCGCATCGCGCAGAGTTGGCCGATTGGGCTATTTTTATTTGATTGAAAAACGGTAGCAAAGGAGAAGACCATGATACCTCAAGAGAGAAAAACACATTTAAAGGCATTAGAAGCCGAAGCGATTCACATTATGCGTGAAGTGGTCGCAGAATTCGATAATCCGGCAATGCTTTATTCGATCGGCAAAGACTCATCGGTGATGCTCCATTTGGCGATTAAAGCATTTTATCCGGCAAAACTGCCGTTTCCTCTGTTGCATGTTGATACGACATGGAAGTTTAAAGAGATGATCGAGTTTCGAGATCGACGGATCAAAGAGTTGGGGTTAACGTTGTTAACACATGTCAATCCTGATGGAATTGCTCAGGGGATTAACCCATTTGTCCATGGGAGCGCCGTGCATACGGACGTGATGAAGACGGAAGGGTTGAAACAGGCGCTTAATTATTATGAATTTGATGCGGTATTCGGCGGTGCTCGACGGGATGAAGAGAAAAGCCGCGCGAAAGAGCGGATCTATTCATTTCGGGATAAAAACCACCGTTGGAATCCTAAGAATCAACGTCCCGAACTATGGAAAATATATAACGGACGGGTTCACAAGGGAGAGAGTATTCGGGTATTTCCCCTCTCAAACTGGACGGAACTCGATATTTGGCAATACATCTATTTGGAGCAGATTCCAATCGTTCCGTTGTATTACTCAGCACTGCGTCCCGTCGTTGAGCGTGATGGGGTGAAAATAATGGTGGATGATGAACGGTTTCCTCTGAGTGAGGGAGAAGTTCCGACCATCGAGAACGTTCGTTTCCGTACACTGGGATGTTACCCGTTGACGGGAGCGGTGGTAAGTGATGCGGCAACATTGCCGGATATCATCCAAGAGATGCTGTTGACGAAAACGTCTGAACGTCAAGGGCGTCTGATCGATGCCGACAGTGCAGGCTCAATGGAGAAGAAAAAAATTGAAGGATATTTCTAATGGCACATCAAAGTGATTTGATAGCCACCGATATCGAGGGCTATCTAAAAGAACAAGAACACAAAGAGTTGCTCCGCTTTATTACCTGCGGGAGTGTGGATGATGGCAAAAGTACCCTTATCGGGCGATTACTGCATGACTCCAAAATGATTTTTGAAGATCAGTTGGAGTCTATCAAGAACGATAGCAAAAAGTCGGGAACGACAGGAGATAAAATCGATCTGGCGCTTCTGGTCGATGGATTACAAAGCGAGCGGGAGCAGGGAATTACGATTGATGTAGCGTATCGCTATTTTTCGACCGATAAACGAAAGTTTATTATTGCGGATACCCCTGGTCATGAGCAATATACACGAAATATGGCGACGGGAGCTTCTACGGCTGATTTGGCGATCATCCTGATCGATGCACGTTATGGGATTGTGACGCAGACGCGTCGTCATTCGTATATCGTCCGTCTATTAGGGATCCGTAATGTAGTGGTTGCTATCAATAAAATGGATTTGGTCGGTTTCGATCAAGAAGTCTTTGATAAGATCAATGCTGAATATAGAGTCTTTGCTGAAGAGTTAGGGATTCAAGAGATCTATTCGGTTCCTCTTTCAGCGCTGGATGGCGACAACGTCGTGACGAAGAGTGAGCGGAGCCCGTGGTATGAGGGATCAACGTTGTTGGAAATTCTTGAAGAGGTTCCATTAGCCTCTGCCGCAGTAGATGGAGCGTTTCGCATGGTAGTGCAATACGTTAATCGACCAAATCTGGATTTTAGAGGATTTGCGGGAACAATCGCATCGGGAACAATCCGTGTCGGTGATACGATAACAACTTATCCGTCCCTCAAACAAGCGACGGTAAAAGAGATCGTGACGTATGATGGAAATCTCGAATCAGCATCGACTGATGATGCGATTACGTTAACGTTGAATGAAGAGATCGATATTAGTCGAGGAAATGTTTTGATCAAAGCGGATGAGTCTATTTTGCAAAGCAATGCGATTAAAGCAAATTTGGTCTGGATGGACGAAGAGAAGTTTCTCCCTGGCAAGAGTTATTTATTTAAACGGGGATCAACCTGTACGACGGTATTTGTCGAGCGAATCGATTATCGTGTGGATGTAAATACACAAGAGCGTCATGACGCATTGGAATTGGGACTTAATGATATCGGATCGGTCCGTTTGGTTTTAGGTGAGCCGATTGCCTTTGATTTGTATGAAGAGAATCGTGAGATGGGTGGATTTATCCTCATCGATAAGATTACAAATAGCACAGTTGCAGCGGGGATGATTACCCAAAGCACTGAAAATGAGAAACCGCTACAAAGCAATGTATCGGAATTTGAGATAGAGCTGAATGCTCTTGTACGTCGGCATTTTCCTCATTGGAATGCTGCAACAATCGTTTAAGGAGCGATGAGATGGCGAATGAAACAAAAGCGGAACGTATCGAGCGTATTAAACGCGAAAAAGACGGATTGGACGTCATCGCCGACATTTATCGATATGCAAAAACTGGTGAGCCAATAGACCCTGAAGATATTGATCGTTTTAAATGGTACGGTATTTATACTCAAAATCGCAATCTTCAGGACGTCGATGATGAAACTCAGTATTACATGCTCCGAGTTAAGCTCGAAAATGGATATTTGAGTGCTAAACAAGTAGAAGTATTAGGTGATATTTCGGTTGAATTTGCTCGTGAAAGCGGTGATGTGACAACAAGGCAGGATATTCAGTTTCATTGGCTGAGTATCGAGGATATTCCAGTGATATTGGAACGTCTCTCAATCGTCGGTTTGAGTGTTCTCGGTGCATCAGGCGATTGTCCCCGTAATATCGTGAGTTGTCCGGTAAATGGGATCGATCACGATCAAATTGATGATGTCCGTGATGTGGTGGTTGCATTAAACAACCTTTATCGCGGAAATCCAGATTTTTCAAACTTGCCAAGAAAGTTTAAAATCGGGGTGAGCGGATGTAACAAACACTGTATTCAGCATGAAGTTCAGGACTTGGGATTTACTGCCGTAAAAAATGGTAATGATCTCCGTTTTAGTGTCAGTGTTGGAGGTGGGCAGGCGAGCAACCGCCGTATTGCCGATCACATCGGGTATGTTAAACGTCGGGATATTATCAAAATAGCCGAAGCAGTTGCCCGTATTTATCGTGACTCAGGTCGACGTGATAACCGTTCAAAAGCTCGTTTAGGTCATCTAGTGGAAGATTGGGGTGTAGAGAAATTTGTTGAAGAGTTGGAAAAAGTTTCCCGTGTTACGTTGGAACGATACGACTCGGCACCTTTTACTCCTTATCCGCGACGCAGCCATTTTGGCGTTGCCTCTTCGGTACGCAAAGGGTATAACACCATTGGTTGTGCCCTAACCAGCGGACGGATTAATGGAGAGAATTTGTTGAAGCTAGGACGTATCCTCGATTTTTATAAAGCCGATGGGATTACCCTAACGACGACGCAGAATTTCGTGATTTTAAATGTTCATACCGATGCAACCGAACCGATGATAGACACGCTTAAAGCGGTTGGTTTTCATCCCTATCCGTCGGTTTTTGAGGCACGGACATTGGCATGTACGGGGTTGAATTTTTGTAAGTTCGCGGTGAGCGAGACGAAAGGTTTGGCGATTGAAGTGGTTAAGTATCTTAATCACCGATTCGAGGGTTTTGATGAACCGGTCAGCATCAGTATAAACGGCTGTCCGAACTCGTGTGCACATCCTCATATTGTTGATCTTGGGTTTGTCGGTGCGATCGTAAAACGGGGTGATGAACGTCTCAAAGGGTTCGATCTGATCGTCGGAGGGCATCTCGAAGGCGAACAAAGCCGTTTTGCCGTAAAGACCGGAGTTAAAGTGACGGCTGAAGAGGTAGCACCTTTAATTGAATCACTAATCCATGATTTTGAGGCGAGTGATAGCCAGAATTTTGGATATTTTTTACGGGAGAAATACGATCATGAATCAACTGTTTCGTCCACTGCTTGAAGAAGGAGATAAGTTTAAGCAAATAGTGCGTAATACGATCGGAGTACATAAAAAAACGTATTTCGATTTCACTGCGTCGGGGCTGGCGTATGAACCGATTGAAGAGCGGATACATGAAGTTCTTGAAACCTATGCGAACACTCATTCTAAAGAAGCGTCGATGGCAGCGCGTACGGATCAGCATTATCGTGAAGCGAGAGAACATTTGAAATCGCTACTGGGGTTGGATGATGAGTTCGCCCTTATGCCGTGCGGATGCGGTGCTACAGGTGCGGTAAAACGGCTTCAAGAGATATTGGGACTCTATATCCCGCCGGCAACGCGGGCGAGGTATCTGGCATTGCCGATCAGTAATGAGCTTCCGTTGGTGATTATCGGACCGTATGAACACCATTCCAATGACATTAGCTACCGTGAAGCACTTTGCGAGACCATTCGGATCGGATTGAACGACAAAGGGTTGGTGGATATTGAACAGCTTGAGTCTATTCTCCAAGAGAATGCTCATCGAGAGCTTATTGGGACGTTTTGTATCGCTTCGAATGTGACGGGTACGATTACGCCTTACGTCGAAATATCGAACATTTTACGTCGCTATGGAGCGATCGTCTGTTTTGATGCGGCGGCTTCATCGCCGTATCTCAATATACCGTGTGAGTTGTATGACGCAATGTTCTATTCGCCCCATAAACTTTTGGGTGGACCGGGGTCATGCGGATTGCTGGCAATTCGCAAAAATTTATTCGATGCAGATGCCAAACCGACATTTGCCGGTGGGGGAACGGTACGGTATGTGAGTCGTAGCAGCCATTTCTTCATCGAAGAAGTGGAAGATCGTGAAGATGCCGGAACACCGGGGATTTTACAGCTTATCCGCGCGGCGCTGGCATATCAGCTCCGCAATGAACTTGGATTTGATTGGATTGCTTCACGTAAAAAAAGCTTGTATGCGCGTTTTACAGAGGGGTTGAGAGAGATTGAGGGAGCGACGTGCTATGGATGTCGCAAGGCTGAGAATATCGGAATCGTTTCATTTAATATCAAATATATCGACCCATACAAACTGTGTGAGATTTTATCCGAGTCGGATGGATTTCAAACACGGGCAGGGTGTTCGTGTGCCGGACCTTACGGACACGATTTGTTAGGATTGGAGGATGATACTCCATTCCAAACGCGACCGGGATGGTTGCGAATTAGTATCCATTATTCGCAAGAGATAGAGGACATCGATGCGTTGTTGGAAGCTATTAGAAAATCGATAAAGAGGCTCGAATGACAAAAATTATTCAAAATTATTCAGCCGAATCCAATACGTTTTCGGTGAGAAAAGGGAAAGTATACCTCGTAGGCTGTGGTCTTGGGGATGTAGAACAGTTGACGCTCAAAGCTTATCGGATCATCCGTGAAGCTCAGATCGTTTTGTATGATCATCTTATTACCGATGAAATTCTGGCATTGATTCCAGATGGAACACGTAAAGTTTATGTCGGAAAACCTCAAAAAAGCCATAGTATTAGTCAGGATCGTATTAATAATCTGATCGTAGATTACGCATCACAAGGATACAGTGTTGCACGGCTAAAAAGCGGTGATCCGTATATTTTTGGACGAGGTGCTGAAGAGGCACTCTATTTAGGTGAACGAGGGTATATTGTAGAAGTAGTTGCAGGGATATCCTCATCGATTTCAGGTCCGGCATGTGCAGGAATACCGCCGACTGCACGAGGATACGCCGCCAGTTTTTCGGTGGTATCGGCCCATCTGAAAGATGACAAATTTAATGGTGATTGGCTTGCCCTTCTTACGATACCGAATCATACGACGGTGGTGTTGATGGGGCTAAGTTTGGTGAGTGCTATTCGTCGAGCGGCATTGAAATCGGGAGTAGCAAAAGATTTGCCGGCTGCTATTATTTCCAACGCATCTCGTCCCGAACAAAAGAGTGTCGTGACTACGTTATATGGATTAACGAAAGCGGCTAAAACGGTTGATGGTCCCGCCGTTATTGTTTTTGGAGATGTTGTAAAATTGCATGGAAAACTGCCGGAGTTTGTATCCCAGTCGGTAGAAATCAGATAAAGTACATCGATTGCTGATCCAGAGCATTTCCCTGATCGACAAGATTTTGAAGTGTTTCATGAAAAACACTTTTCATCTCTTCTCGTACACGCCCCCAATATAAATGCAATATTGGCTGTAATCCCTCATCCGCAGGGGTGCAAAGTTCCCCCTCCAACGTAAAAAGAATTTCATAAACATGAATTTGTGCAGGAGCTTTGGCGAGCAAATAGCCTCCTCCTGCTCCACGGATACTTTGGATAAGTCCCTCTTTACGCAATGTTGCAAGGATTTGTTCCAAATAGTTTTGGGGAATGTGGGCTTTTTCGGCGATGTCACGAATTTGAAGATGTCCTTGCCCGTAGTGGAGCGCTAACTCATACATGGCGGCGAG
>NZ_JAFLKV010000097.1 GCF_019163035.1 Sulfuricurvum sp. | reverse complement strand
AAGCGATAAAGCTAAAAGCCACTTTTTCATTTTTTCTCCTTATAACTTGAATGTCGAGTACCATTGTACAAAGTAATCAAATAGGGAGAGTGCAATTTGTTGATTAATTTTTAATCAATGTACAGTATAAAATAAAAAACAGGATTTTTTGCATTATATAAGGATGAGATGGAAAGAGGATTTCAAAGCCAAAGCTTTGAAATATAATAAGATGGTTTAGATAGCGTCGCTATCCGTTTCGCCCGTACGGATACGGATAATTTTATTGATGTCACTAATAAAGATTTTACCGTCACCGATTTTTCCGGTGCGTGCTGCTTCAACAACAGTGTTCACTACTTGATCCACCATTGCCTCATCCACTACCATCTCCATTTTAATCTTTGGAAGAAAGTCTACGACATACTCTGCACCGCGATATAACTCGCTGTGCCCTTTTTGTCGTCCGTACCCTTTTACTTCACTTACCGTCATTCCGGTAATCCCAATCTCCGCCAGTGCGTCTTTTACGTCTTCGAGTTTAAATGGTTTGATAACCGCTTCAATTTTTTTCATTAATACTGAACTCCATAATCACGATGTCTAAGATATATTGTAACCTTATTTAACTAATTTATCAAATGAAATAGATTTTAGACTTTAAGGCTCGTTCGGATATAATCAGCCATATTATCTTCACTTTTGGGGACTGCATGAACGATCTGCTTGACAACAGCGAAATAAATGACATTAATATAGAAGACACACTCAAGAGCAGTTATCTTGATTACTCGATGAGTGTTATCATTGGCCGTGCCCTTCCTGACGTCCGAGACGGTCTTAAACCGGTTCACCGCCGTATTTTGTACGCGATGGATAAATTGAGCCTCTCAGCGGGTGCCAAATACAAAAAATCGGCTCGTATCGTCGGGGACGTTATCGGACAGTACCATCCGCACGGTGACACTTCCGTTTACGATGCACTCGTACGTATGGCACAGCCGTTCGCAATGCGTACACCGCTGGTAGACGGTCAAGGTAACTTTGGTTCAGTCGATGGAGACAGTGCAGCAGCAATGCGTTATACCGAAGCGCGAATGACCCGCTATGCGGGAGAACTTCTCAAAGATCTTGAAAAAGATACCGTTGATATGATCGAGAACTACGACGGCACCACTTTTGAGCCTGAAGTCCTTCCTACACGTGTCCCGAACCTTATCATAAATGGTTCATCAGGGATTGCCGTCGGTATGGCAACTAATATCCCTCCCCATAATCCGAATGAAGTTTTGAGTGCACTCGTTTATCTGATGGATAATCCGAATGCCTCTCTCATTGATATTATGCAGTTTATCAAAGCTCCTGATTTTCCAACCGGTGGAACTATCTATGGTAAAAAAGGGATTTTAGATGCTTATGAGAGCGGTCGTGGTCGTATCCGTATCCGTGCCAAAACACACATCGAGAAAAAATCGAACAAAGACGTTATCGTCATCGATGAACTTCCCTATCAAGTCAACAAAGCCCGTTTGATCGAAACCATTGCCGAATTGGTCAAAGACAAATTTATCGAGGGGATCAGCGAGATTCGCGACGAATCCGACCGTGAGGGAATCCGCGTCGTTATTGAGCTCAAACGTGATGCAATGAGTGAAATCGTCCTCAATAACCTCTATAAATCGACCAATATGGAAACCACATTCGGGATTATTATGCTCTCAGTCTTCAACCAAGAGCCAAGAGTATTTACTCTTCTTGAAATGCTGGGTCACTTTATCAATCACCGTAAAACGGTCATTATCCGCCGTACTATTTTCGATCTTGAAAAAGCAAAAGCGCGTGCCCATATCTTGGAAGGTTTGAAAAAAGCGCTCGATCATATCGAAGCAATTATCAAACTAATTAGAGCAAGTTCTGATGGTGAAGGGGCTAAAAACGGTCTTATTTCTGAGTTTGGTTTCTCTCCGATCCAAGCCCAAGCGATCTTGGATATGCGTCTCCAACGTCTTACCGGCTTGGAACGTGATAAAATCGAAAATGAGCTCAAAGAGATTTTGACACACATTGATTATCTTGAAAGTATCCTCCGCAGTGAAGAAGTTCTAAAAGGAATCATCAAAGGGGAGTTTGTCGAGCTTGTTGAGCAATTCAACATTCCTCGCGTTACCGACATCGAAGATAACTATGATGACATAAATATCGAAGATTTGATCCCTAACGAGCCGATGGTTGTCACCATTTCTCACCGTGGATACATCAAACGTGTACCTCTCGTTGCGTATGAAAAACAAATCAGAGGCGGTAAAGGCAAAATCGCCGTAACCACGTATGATGATGACTTCATCGAGAAATTCTATACGTGTAACACTCATGATACCTTGATGTTCGTGACCGATCGCGGACAGCTCCACTGGCTCAAAGTATACAAAATTCCTGAAGGCTCTCGTACTGCCAAAGGTAAAGCAGTTGTTAATCTCATCAACCTCGAAGCGGATGAGAAAATTCGCTCCATCATCCCGACAACCGATTTTGATGAAAACAAATCATTGGTATTCTTTACCGAAAACGGTGTTGTTAAACGTACGGCACTTAGCGAATTCTCAAATGTTCGTAGCAACGGTGTCCGTGCAATCGTTCTCGATGATGATGACGCACTCATCACGGCACACATCGCAAATGAAGAGACCAAATACCTCTTTATTGTGACGAAATATGCGCAATGTATCAAATTTGAAATCGAAAAAACTCGTGATCAGGGACGTAGTACCCGTGGTGTACGTGGTATCAAATTCAAAATCGAAGGCGATGTTGTCGTTGATGCCAACATCATTAAATCCGATGAAGAAGAGATTTTAATGGTGAGTGAAAAAGGGATTGGAAAACGTACTACGGCAGAAGAGTACCGCCTCACTAACCGTGCAGGAACCGGTGTCATCGCGATGAAACTCAATGCTAAAACCGGAACGACCGTCGTAGGCTGTCTCATGGTGGATGAAACTATGGATATGATGGCTCTCACCAAAGCGGGCAAAATGATCCGTGTCGATATGCAAACGATTGCCAAATCAGGACGTAATACCAGCGGCGTTTATATCATCAAAGGGGATGATGTTGCGAGTATTTCCCGTTGTCCTAAAAAAGAGGATGAGGAAGAAGAAAGCGAAGAAGGTGAGAATACTTTAGTATTGGAATAGTATTTGCTCTGTATTGGGTAATTATTCCAAACCTACCCGAAGGAACCCAAATGCGAATCTCTGCTCTTCTTGCACTGCTTCTCACCGTTCCCGCACTTAACGCGGGATTTTTTAACAGCGATGCATCTTCCGATACTAAAGTAAAATGTGTTTACAGCGGTACGGACGGTCATTGTGTTGAACCCATTTTAAAATCCCAAAATGAACTTGTCATCACCGTAACCGGTCAAGGTATCGCTCCATCGGTTACCGCTTCACCTGCCCAAGCGTATGCATTGGCAAAACGTGCCGCGATGGTGGATGGATACCGTCTGATCGCTGAGCGAGTAAAAGGGGTTCAAGTCGAGGGTCAAGACACCATCAAAAATATGATGTTGCAACAATCCAGTACGAAAACATCGGTTGAAGCACTCGTTCGCGGGGCTAATGTTACTAACACTTCATTTAAAGAGGGTCTGTGCGAAGTCGAAATGGAAATTGCCCTTTCATATTCACGAGTCTTGCACTAATCTCGACTCTCTGCACGGGAGCTGATAACTATTATATAGGGTATCGGTTCGCTACCAAAAATACCCAAGCTATCAACGAAACTCTCTCCATCTCCAAAGCGATGAAGCCTTGTAACAAATTTACCGATTCACCACTATTACTCTTAAAACGCCTCCCCAATGAAAAACTAGAAACCCTCTTAGAGCGTGAGCAAAGTGCCTTTATTGAATTTGCCGCTTCCCAAGAGCTACGTGTGAAAAGCAACGATACCCTCAATAAAGCTCAAATCCAAACCCTAAACTCCCTCACTCTTCCTACAAGGTGCTATGCAGTCGAGTTTAATGATGACTCTGTTACAATAACCCCAACTAAATAGTGGGCGGGTTGTAGATGAAAATTGCGATTGTTGAAGACGATATCAATATGCGTAAATCGCTTGAAATAGCGATGAGCGACTATGAAAAATACGAAATTCATACCTTCAAAAACGCACGTGATGCCCTCAAAAAACTCGATGACACCTTTGAACTCGTAATCAGTGATATCAATATGCCGGGGATGGACGGAATCGAATTCGTCAAAACTCTCGGAGGGAAATACGAGGTGATCATCATCACCGGCAATGCCACCCTCACCCGTGCCATCGAATCAATCCAACTCGGGGTTAAAGATTTTCTTCTCAAACCCTTCGAGATTGAGACGTTAGTCACCGCTATCGAGAGAACGGCTACCCTCGCCAAAAAATCACCAAAATCTTCCTCAACAGAGCTCGCGAAAAGTGACAATTTTTTAGGTTCCTCTCCTGTTCTTGATCAACTCCTCGGTCGCATCGCCAAAGCGGCTATTACCGATGCAAGCATGATGCTCTTAGGGGAGAGCGGAGTAGGTAAAGAGGTTTTTGCCCGTCATATTCATGAGAGCTCACCGCGCTCAGCCAAACCCTTTATCGCGATCAATATGGCGGCGATCCCAGATAACCTAATCGAGAGTGAACTGTTCGGCTTTGAAAAAGGCTCATTCACCGATGCTACCGAAGCCAAAACCGGTCAATTTGAGTTAGCTGAGGGGGGAACACTCTTTCTGGATGAAATCGCCGAAATGCCCTATAGCCTTCAAGCCAAACTACTACGGGTCTTGCAAGAGCGTGAAATTCGTCGTCTAGGAGCCTCTAAAAACACCAAAATTGATGTTCGTATCATCTGCGCCACCAACGCCGATTTGCACACCAAAATTACGGATGGGAAATTTCGCGAAGACTTGTATTATCGCCTCAACACTATCCCTCTCAATATCCCTCCCCTGCGAGAACGTCGAGAAGAGATCCTCAGCATTGCCGAGGCTGCACTGGCACGTTCTTGTTCACAATACGGGTATGAGAGTAAATCGTTTACCACCTCAGCACGTAATGCACTCGAAAACTACAACTGGCCGGGAAATATCCGTGAGCTCATATCCGTCGTTGAACGCTCCGCTATTTTGAGCGATGGTGAGAGTATTGATACGGAAGATCTCTTTTTAGAGGCGCGAGGATTAGGTCGAATATAAGTAGGTATTCGATATAATCGCGGAAAAATATTCAGAGGCGATACTATCCCCTCTCAAGGAAAGCTTCCTATGAAACTTTATAACGTTGCTATCGTCGGTGCTACCGGTGCCGTCGGAGAAGAAATTTTACGCATTTTCGAAGAGATTGAGTTCCCACTAAACAAACTTGTCCCGTTAGCGAGTGCACGTAGTGCAGGTAATACCGTTACATTTAATAATCAAGAACTCGTTATCAAAGAGTTAACCCCTACCATTTTTGCTGAGGAAGAGATCGAAATAGCCCTTTTCAGTGCCGGCGGTAGCGTATCCGCTAAATTTGCTCCCTTTGCAGCAGAAGCAGGCGCAGTGGTGATCGATAATACTAGCCATTTCCGTATGGATGAAAATGTTCCCCTCGTTGTCCCTGAAGTAAACCCTGAAGATATTGCTCAGTGGAAAAACACGGGGATTATCGCGAATCCAAACTGCTCAACCATTCAAATGGTACAAGCCCTTAAACCGCTGGATGACGCCTACGATTTGCAACGTATCGATGTAAGTACCTATCAAGCAACTTCGGGTGCGGGTAAAACAGCAATGGAAGAGCTCGTAGAACAAATGCAAGCCTTTTTTGCCTTCAAACTCGATGACATGGAACCAAAAAAATTCCCTCACCGTATCGCACTCAACGCTATCCCACAAATCGACTCGTTCACCGACAACGGCTACACCAAAGAAGAGCTTAAAATGGTGAATGAGACCCAAAAGATTATGCACAAAGATATCGAAGTGAGTGCAACCTGTGTCCGTATCCCGACACTGCGCGGTCATGCTGAAACCCTCACCCTCACATTTGACGGTGCAGTGGATGCTAATGAGGCTCGCGAACTCTTGCGTAAGGCGCCGAATATTATTGTTATGGACGTACCGGAAGAGAGTATCTACCCTATGCCATCACTCTGTATGGATCAAAATGAAACATTCGTCGGACGTATCCGTAATGACCTTTA
Source organism: Sulfuricurvum sp. (assembly GCF_019163035.1). Classification (GTDB taxonomy): domain Bacteria; phylum Campylobacterota; class Campylobacteria; order Campylobacterales; family Sulfurimonadaceae; genus Sulfuricurvum. The sequence continues at coordinate 3,534 of NZ_JAFLKV010000097.1, read as the reverse complement.
TCGTGAGAATGTACTCCATCTGTGGGTGGTTGCCGATAACCTCCGTGTCGGTGCTGCAACTAATGCGGTACGTATTGCCCAAAAATGGGTAGAAATGCAAGGAAAATAAAGATGAAATTCTTCGAAAATCTCTTTGAACGCGGGCTTTGGAGCTCACGCTTCATCATCATCTTAGCGGTAGTATTTGGATTATTGGGTGCTGTAGTGTTATTTGCTATTGCCAGCTTTGATGTTTATTACACAACATCCTATGTCATTAATGCCTATGCAACCCATGCACACCCAGAGGGGTTTCATGAAAAAGTAGTCGGCGGTATTATCGGTGCAGTTGACTTATACCTTATCGGTGTCGTAATGATCATCTTCTCATTTGGTTTGTATGAGCTCTTTATCTCTGATATCGACCCTGCCAAAGATGAACACGGGAAAGAAAATCAACTTTTAGCGGTTCACTCTCTCGATCAGCTCAAAGATAAAATCTCCAAAGTTATCGTGATGGTTCTCGTCGTCGGCTTTTTCCAGAAAGTGGGTCATACCATATTCACAGGAGCATTAGAGCTTTTGTATTTAGCACTCTCCATCACAGCTGTTGCCGTCGGTCTTTATTTTTTGAGCAAAGTAGGTCACCATGAGTAAGATTTTCGTTGATGCCTGTTTTGGCAAAGAGACCCCTTATACCCCCGTATGGATGATGCGTCAAGCGGGACGCTATCTCCCTGAGTATATGGAAGTGCGCAAACGTGCCGGAAATTTCCTCAACCTTTGCCATGCACCCGATATGGCGGCAGAGGTGACGATCCAACCCGTCGATCTCGTCGGTGTTGATGCAGCGATTTTGTTCAGCGATATTTTGGTCGTTCCGAATGAGATGGGGATGAAACTCGATTTCATCAAAGGGGAAGGCCCTGTTTTCGAAAAACCAATCACGTCTGAAGAAGATTTGAATGAGCTTATCGGTGGCGAAGAAGCGGCATCTAAACTTACCTACGTTTATGAAACGATCAAAATTTTGCGTACTCAGCTCGATGCACGTGACGATAACAAAGCCCTCATCGGATTTACGGGAGCACCGTGGACGTTAGCAACCTACATGATCGAGGGACAAGGGACGAAAACTTACAACCTCTGTAAAAAGATGATGTACTCCAACCCTGAACTTCTTCATAAAATCCTCCGCCAAGTGACCGATGTGGTCAAACTTTACATGGAAAAACAGATCCAATCGGGGATCGATGTTGTCCAAATCTTCGACAGTTGGGCAGCAGCTATCGAGCCGAGCCGATACGATGAGTTCTCTTGGAGCTATATGGTTGAAATCGCTGAGTATTTAAAAGAGAAGTACCCTCATGTCCCCGTTATCATGTTCCCTAAAGGTATCTCTGCCTTTTTAGATAAAGTGTACGGAAATTTCGATGTATTCGGTGTTGACTGGAGCACTCCGATGGCGTTGGCGAAAGAGAAATTGGGGGATCGTTACGTCCTTCAAGGAAACATGGAGCCGTGCCGTTTATACTCAAAAGAGCAAACAACCGCGTGCGTCGAAGCGATCCAAGAGATCATGGGTGGCAAACGCCACATCTTCAATCTCGGTCACGGGATTCTCCCTGACGTTCCGGTTGAAAATGCTCAACACTTCGTCCGTGAATGCCAACGTGTGAGTAAAAAAGCTTAATCATGTCTACCATCTTCGGACCCGTGCATTCACGTCGTTTCGGAGTATCGCTCGGGATCGATCTTTCCGCATCAACGAAACAATGTAACTTCGACTGTCTCTACTGCGAGCTTGCACCTGCACCTGCCATGGCATATCAACATACTGTAACTCCCGTAGAGACCATCATTACCGATTTAAAAGAAGCGCTCGATAAACACTCCATTATCGATGTCATCACCATCACCGCCAACGGCGAACCGACGATGTATCCGCATCTAACTAAACTGATTGAACAGCTTGATACGATCAAAGACTCTATCCAAACTCTAATTCTCTCAAACAGTGCCTGCTTGAGTGATCCTACCGTATTTGATACCCTCTTAAAACTCGACCAAGTTAAACTCTCTCTCGACGCGGCTACCCCTGCTGTATTCAAAAAAATTGACCGCCCCGACGAGGGGATCGAAATCGGTATTATAATCGAAAGTATTACCCGATTTTCAAACCTCTTTGAAGGGAAACTCTTTATAGAGATATTATTTGTCAAAGGGGTCAATGACACAGCAGAAGAGGTAAAAGCACTTAACAGCGCCCTACTCTCAATCCACTGTGAACGTATCGATATCGGCACCATTGATCGTCCTCCTGCGTATGCCGTGCAGGGGCTGAGTTTTGAGGAACTCTATCTCCTCTCTCGCTCTTTTGATCCTGAGCTACCGATCCACATCGTCTCACGCACTCATACTTCAGCTAGTGTAAGCACATACAGCGACGACGATATCCTAACCACTCTCGATAAACGTCCTCTCACACAAGATGACATCCGTGCCCTTTTTGATACTGAGTCAAAACAACGCTTTGAAAATCTGCTTCGTCAGGGTAAAATCACTCAAATTGAACGTTCAAACGTAATCTTTTTCACTCCGAGTAAAAATATTGATCGAAAACGCGCTAAATAACCCCGTTTTTATTGACATCCAACTCAACATAGCGTATAATTGCGCCTCTTAAAGATTCCGAATTAGCTCAGCGGTAGAGTAGGTGACTGTTAATCACTTGGTCACTGGTTCGAATCCAGTATTCGGAGCCATTTTTGAGATTTCCCCATTGTTACATTCCGAATTAGCTCAGCGGTAGAGTAGGTGACTGTTAATCACTTGGTCGCTGGTTCGAATCCAGCATTCGGAGCCACCCCTCAATAACCTTTGTCACCCATTCAAGAAAAATATTTTATCCTTTTATTTTACTCGTCTCTGCATCATAATGATCACATCGATAATTTCGAAATCCCTCAACCATACGAACAATATTCTTAATCGGTGTTGGGTTAAACAAACGACGGATGAGATTGTTACTGACACAATCCTCACAACGACTAAGAACACAATGGATTGCATCACTCACCACTAATATAGGTTGCATTGGAGACGTTTGCAAAATATGGTCTACACATTGCTGCCCATTTTCAATCCCATGATCAATAATCACAACGTCATATTTATCTTGTTTGAAGACTATAAAAACATCACCTAATGTCGATACCGTATCGACAACACATCTTTCAATACTATCTTCTAATAGTATTTTTCGGGTTTGAAGCTGAAATCCAACTTGATCAATCATTAATATTTTCATACTGTTATTATCCCAAATGGAAGCCTCAAAATTGATTAAACCGCCCTATAACCTTTTTTGACTATAATTATAGTAATAATTTTGCAGAGGGGTCGCATGAAAGGTATTATCTTAGCAGGTGGCAGTGGAACACGACTTTATCCCATTACCAAAGGGGTGAGTAAACAGCTCGTTCCTATCTACGATAAACCGATGATCTATTATCCCCTCTCGGTTCTTATGCTTGCCGGAATTCGGGACGTTCT
>NZ_JAFLKV010000062.1 GCF_019163035.1 Sulfuricurvum sp. | reverse complement strand
AGGGGGCTGAAATCGTTTCAAAATATTCGGTTGCGATGTTCAATGGATACTCTGACGTAGCAGAACAGATAGCTGAACATCACAATGTTACCTTAAGCTCATCTGCGGGTAGTGGCAGTAAAAATTTTATCGATATTTTACGCGTAGTCTTTTACGGTATTATTCTTTTTGCTATATTCAAATATTTGCGTGGAAAGTACTTACGTAAAAAAGAGGAACCTTTGGATGTTTAAAAACCCAGGTACAAAGTGGCCTGTTCTCATAGCGGTAGCAACTGTGATTGTTATCATTTTTGGTGTGGTAACAATCAAAAAAGCTATTGATAACCCCGTTGAGATGTCAGATTACGGGATGCAAAACTATCATGAATACGATAGAGATGCGAATGAGATTATCGAAGCTAAAATTGCATTTGATAAAAAATACACCATCGTATTATTAACAACTCAGGTTACTGAAAAAGGGACGGTTATCGAGTATAACCTAACCGATAAAGCGGGAAAAGCGGTTAATGATGCAAAGTTTACAGTAATTCTAACACGACCTGACAATAACAAATGCGACGTAAATCTCTCAACTCCTATGGTTGCTGAGGGGAAATACACCTTTGGTGCTGTCGATCTTCCAAAAGTGGGACGATGGGATATTATGGCAAAAGTGTCTGTGGGTAATGATCAGCGTTACTACAACATTAAAGCCGATACCCGTAAACCGGAAACATCCGAGTTTTAATTTTTTTACCTGATATCTTCTTCCCCTTTAGGGGAAATTTACTACAATACCCTGCAAAATGACATATTTTTTTTAATTAAATTGATTATCAGCTAAGATATAACAAACTATAAGGGCTCTGGATGATTAAAGAGTGTATCGTTTATCCCACCTCTCGGTGTATCCGTGAAGCCGTTGCAGTCTCCTCTGAGAGTTTTCTTCCGCACATGATGAGTATGGGGGAGTTTCTCTCCCGTGCGTACGTCGCGGTGGGAAAAATCGTCCCCGATGAGGATTTACGCCTTTTAGCGATGCACGAAGCGTCCGATTTTTCAGCCTTTAGAGCGCTCAACATCGAGCGAAACTTTTTCAGCTTTATTCAAAACTCCGAATATCTGTTCCGATTTTTCGAAGAGCTTTCCAGTGAGCAGGTCAGTGTCGAAACCCTCCAAGCGGTCGATGTGTACGGCGAGTATGAGGAACATATTGCGATTCTTATACGACTTCGTGAACGGTATGGCGAGATATGCGCTCGTGAGGGGTGGGCGGATAGGATATTTAATTCCATTCATACAACCATCCAGCACGATTTTTTGCGTAACTATGATCGTATAACGATTGTTGTCGAGGGGTATCTGAGTCGATATGAGATCGCACTCTTACGAGAGTGTGCTGTGCATTTGGAAGTAATACTTCTGTACAACACGACGGCGTATAATCGTAAAATGACGGCACGCTTGGAGGAGATGGGGTTTGAACTCATCGAAGCTCGGGAGTATCGGTTGTCGCTGAGTTCGATACAGATCATTTCGGATAAGCCTTTGGCGATGAATCGTGCTATTACATGCGAAGTGTTTCATACCCGACTGGCGCAAATCGGATTTATCAAAGCCTCGGTTGAGGCGTTTGTAGAGGAGGGAATCGCACCGGAGAAGATTGCCATCATACTGCCCGATGAAGATGCGGCACAGATGCTGCGGGAGTTCGACACAGAGGGGAATTTTAACTTTGCGATGGGGGAGCCGTTTTCCAATAGCGCCCTCTATCGAGAGATCGAGAGTATTACCCTCTTTTTGGATGAGATGAACGTATTGAACCGCGAGCGGATACGAAATATCAAAAGTACCACGATAGAGTGGTTCAAAACCCATTATCCTCAAAAGTTTCGCTTAGGCGATCTCGAAGAGCTGATTTCGATGTTCGACGATGCCGATGAAGGCTCGCTCGAGATCATCCGCGATGAGATCCAACACATTAGCCATCTCTCCCATGCGCTGGAGCAGATGGAGTTTAGATCGGTATTGCGAATCTTTATGAATCGCCTGCGCCAACGGAGCATCGACGATGTTCGAGGGGGCAAGGTAACAGTGATGGGGCTGTTGGAGACGCGCGGGGTAGCGTTTGATGGTGTGGTAATCATAGATTTTAATGAGGGGTATGTTCCGCACAAGAGCGAAAAAGATCTCTTTTTAAACACGAAAACTCGCGAATATGCCGGATTGCCGAGTGCCCATGATCGCGAATCGCTCCAAAAACACTACTACGCTATGGTGTGCAACCGAGCCAAAAAAGTGGCGATTGGGTGTGTCCAAAACGCCGAGTCGGTGCCGTCTCGTTTTTTACTCCAACTGGGGATCAAAAGTATCCCTGCCGCATACCGATATGAAGAGGTCCTTTTTCCGACCCCTTATTTTAATGAGCGGCATGTTGGAGTGTGTGATAGCGAATACGATTTTACAGCACACACCCTCTCTGCTAGCGGGATCAAAACCTTTTTGAGCTGTAAACGCTCTTTTTATTATCGCTATATCGCGCAAATCCGAGAGCATGAACTGCCGCGCGATTTGTCGCAGGAGCGTGACATCGGTAATGAGCTTCACAGTGTTTTGGATAAGCTCTATGCCGAGAATGATCGTTACTTGGAACCCTCTGCGATCAAAGACTCTATTAGCAGATTATGGGAAGAGAAACACAGCGATGACCCGCTAGAGCGGTATATGAAACGTTTGTGGATCGACAAACTGGAATATTTTTACGGGTGCGAGGTCTCTCGATTTGCCTCAGGGGTGAGGGTGCTTTACCGTGAAAAAGAGGTGAGCTGTCAGGTCGAGGGGATACGACTCACAGGTCGAATCGACCGTATCGATAAGAACGAAGGGGCTCTCGAAGTGATCGATTATAAAAGCGGCAAGTATCCCGATACCGATAAAGAACCCAAAGAGAGCGATGTCGATTATCAGCTCAGTGTCTATGCACTGCTCGCCTCAGAGCTCGGAGAGGTGAGAGCTTGCGGTTATTATGATTTGGGGAGCGGTGAGTTGAAGTTCGAGCGGTTTTTAGAGGCAAAAATCGCCAAATTGCGGGAGATTTTGGCCTATATGGCATCTCAAAAACAATGGAGCTGGGAGATGTACGAGGATTTGAGCCGATGTCGCCACTGTCCCTACACCTACCTCTGTCATCGGGAGGTGATGCGTGGAGTTTGAACCGTTTTTAGCCTATGAGGCGAGTGCGGGGAGCGGCAAGACGTTTAACCTTGTTGTCCGTTATCTGAGTTTGCTCTTTATGGGGGAGACTCCCTCGTCGATCGTGGCATTGACCTTTACCAATAAAGCGGCGAACGAGATGTTGGAGCGGATCATCCTCACCCTCGAAGAGTTGCCTACTCGGAGCGAACTGTCTCAAATCGCCCGTCTTTGCGGGATGAGTGAAGAAGAAATTTTACAAGAGCGTCCCAAAGTTCTATCGAGGTTTCTCCGCTCCGATATTCAAATCTCGACGTTGGATAAGTTTTTCGGTCGAATCTTGCGCAAATTTGCCCTCAATGCGGGGTTGATGCCGACGTTTAAAACCGTCCAAAACCATCATGAAAGCGCTTTACTAGAGCGATTTTTGAATGAAGTGGAGGTATCACAAGCAACTGGGGCGCTGGTTCATCTCTCGTTACTGAGCGATAAGCGGCTCGGTGATCTTTTTACACTCCTCTCCGCCCTCTATTCCAAATACAAAGAGCTGGATATTCAGCGTTACGATGGCGTAGATGCTCCGGAGGAGTCTATAGGGTATGCGTTAGAGTGTGCTCGTGAACTTTCAAAGTTGAGTCTCTCAAAACCGCTCAGTGATCGCGCCCGAAAAACGATGGAGTTTGAGAGTTATGAGGAGCTATTGGAGAAAACGTGGCTCTTTAAACCGAGTATGGAGTACTGGGATTTTAAAAAAACGTATGAGCCGCGAATGGATGAACTCCTCCATGAAATACAGCGTGCCGTTGCCTCACAAATGCGCCGTCGCGAGGTGCTCTATTTCAAAGAGCTGTTTGTCGTGCTAAAACTCTATATCAAAAGCCGACAAAGTATGGCAACGCAGAGCAATGAGCTCAGTTTCGATGATATAACCCTCAACGTCCACACGCTGCTGAGGGAAAAATTGGAGAGCGAGTTTCTCTATTTCCGTCTCGATTCACGCCTCAAGCACCTGCTTCTTGATGAGTTTCAAGATACCAGCGTTATCCAGTTTGACATCCTCCGTCCGTTGATCGAAGAGATCCGCTCCGGTGTGGGGGTGAATGAGGGGGGAAGCTTCTTTTTCGTCGGGGACGTGAAACAATCGATCTACCGTTTTCGCGGAGGGGTGAGTGCCCTCTTTCATCAGGTAGCGGAGCTGTTTGATGTGAAGCTCGAACCGCTCAAGGTGAATTATCGCTCCCGCAGTGAGATTGTCCACTTTGTAAATCGAGCCTTCGAGGGGAAAATCAAAGGGTATGTTCCTCAGCAAAGCCCGCAAAGCTATAGCGGAGGGTATGTCGAGGTTCTCTATAGCGATGATCTGCTCGAATCGCTGAGCGAGAGGGTTGCACTGTTGATCACTCAGGGTGCCGCACCCGAAGAGATCGCTATTTTGACCGCAACCAACAAAGACGGGAGCGCGGTGGAAGAGGTGCTCAGTGGGCGGGGGTATGACGTCGTGACCGAGACGACCGCACGCCTCATCGCACAGCGAAGTGTTCGCGCTATCATCGAATATCTGCGCTATTGTTATTTCGGCGAGTCGATTTACCGCTCCAACTGCGCCGCACTGTTAGGGGTGGAGAGCCTGAGCGTAGAACGGATGAGTGTTGATGAGGTGAACAGTGCCGTTATCGGGTTTATCAAACGATTTCGGATTGCCGATAAGAGCGCATTGATGTTTATCGAAGCATTGCGAAGCTACCGAGACATCGAAGAGGTGGTATTCGAGATTGACCGATTAGAGAGCACTTCGCCCCAAAGCGATATGCGGGGGATTCGGATCATGACCGTCCATAAATCCAAAGGATTGGAGTTTGAGCACGTTATTGTCCTCGATCGTCTAGGAACCCCTCGGAGCCGTAACGATGCGATAGTCTATGAATATGAGGGTGCGGTGCTTCGCGGAATGCATTATCGGATAAAAGGACGTGAACTACTCGATCCCCTCTACGCAAGAGCACTCGAAGCCGAAAAAGAAGCTGCAGGTGAGGATCAACTCAATGCCCTCTATGTTGCCCTGACTCGCGCGGCGGAATCGCTCAGTGTGATCGCGAAAACAAAAAACTCATGGTTTGATCCCCTCTGCCTTACTCCGTCTCATTGGGGGAGTTTGGAGATCAAAATGCATCGCACTGATGTACCGCTCATACAAAAATCTTTGAATTTTAAAGCCTTTTCATTCGGTCGACAAGAAGAGAAACCGAGCTCTCTTAAAGAGGAAACGTATGATTATGCGGCAGTACAGTTTGGGTTGGCACTGCACTATACGCTGGAGATGATGGGAGAATTTAGTCACGAATCGCTGAAGGTTTCTCTCGAATCGACTCGTAACCGTTATGGCGCAATGCTTCATGCGGGTGCAATGGGTGAGATTGAAAAGCGAATCAGTCATTTGATGCGTGATGAGCACTTTGGTATGCTAATTCAAGGCGATTGTTACAAAGAACAGATGATACGCCACAAAGGAAATATCGGGGTGATCGATCTGCTCATTAGGGGTGAAAACGGCTGGAAAATTATCGATTATAAAAGCGGTCGTGAAGAGGAAGCCAAACACACCGAGCAGATCAATCGTTACGCTGAGTCGATACGCTCAATGAGCAATGAGGAAGTCGAGGGATATTTGTGCTATCTCTTGGAGGATCGGATCGAATGGGTTAAGTGCTTATAATAAACTTAATTTCAGCAGAATATAAGTTTAAAAGGGTACAATTTCGCCACTATTTATAGAGACTTTTAAAGGAGACTCAAGATGAAATTTACTAAAATTGCTTCACCTGAGCAAATCGACCGTAAATGGGTTTTAATTGATGCAGAAGGAAAAACATTCGGTCGTATGATGACTGAAATCGCTGTTAGCCTTCGCGGAAAAGACAAACCTTATTTTACCCCAAACATTGACTGTGGTGATTTTGTTATCGTCATTAACGCATCTAAAGCAGTTATTAACGGTGGTGGTAAAACCGCTACTAAAACGTATCACCGTCATACAGGTTACTTCGGTAACGTAAAAAGTGAAAAATTCACTGAACTTTTGGCTACTAACCCTGAAAAAGTTTTCAAGCTTGCTGCTCGCGGTATGCTTCCGAAAACAAAATTGGGTCGTGCAATGCTCAAAAAATTAAAAGTCTATGCAGGTGCTGAACACCCTCACTCTGCACAGATCGCTAAGTAAGGATAAATTATGGCAAAAACGTATGCAACCGGAAGAAGAAAATCTTCGATCGCTAAAGTATGGCTTGCTCCGGGTACAGGTAAAATCACTGTAAACGGTCTTTCACTCGACGCATGGTTGGGTGGTCTTGAAGCAAAAAAATTGCGCGTTACTCAACCGCTTTCTTTGACAAAACAAGACACATCTGTTGATATCACTGCAACAACTACCGGTGGTGGTTTCTCAGGACAATCTGACGCACTACGTCATGGTATTTCACGTGCTCTTTGCACATTCGATCCAGCATTCCGTGTTGTATTGAAACCATTCGGTATGCTTACTCGCGATGCTCGTATCGTTGAGCGTAAGAAGCCGGGTAAACGTAAAGCACGTCGTTCTCCTCAATTCTCAAAACGTTAATTGTTTCCTCTTCCCTTCTTTGGGAAGAATTTTTCTTTATCCTTCCTCTATTTTTTACCAACTATTTTTTTTATAACTCCCTCCAGAGAAATCTCTGAAAAGTATTATTTGGCAACTCTAAACAATTTCTTGTTATACATATCATCCATTACTGTTACAAATGCCAGTGCGTCACGTTCGAGCTCTTTATTGTGTGGAGAGGGTTTGAGATGTTCGTTCTCATAGGTAAACGTTAAAGCCTCTTTGTTTGGCTGAATGATGGCGATTTTTTCATGATCGCGTAGGGCGAAGTTATCGTTGAACATCATGAGAGAAACCTCTTGTTTTTTATCGCTGTAGATCGAATGACCTAAAATTGGGTAGGTGAGATCAACTCCGATCATATCGAGAGCTGTTGCCAAAACGTCGGGCTGAGTAGTGAGGGTACTAACTTTTTGAGCTTTTACCCCATCGCTAACAATCAAGGCTGGGATATGGAACATTTTTACCGGAACCAAATCATCGCCGTATACGCGGACATTATGATCGGCAACGACGACAAACACGGTATCTTTGTAGTAGGACTCTTTTTTCGCTAATTCAAAAAGACGACCGATAGCAAAGTCGGCATATTTTACGGCGTTTTCAACCCCATATTTTGGTTTTCCGGTGATAAAATCAATTTTTTTCTCCGGTAATTCAAACGGTGAATGATTCGATGATGAGAACATGATCGAGACAAACTTTTCCCCTTTTGCGGCATGGGATTTAAATTTTTCATTCGCTTTGAGGACTAAATCTTCATCGCTAACTCCCCATGTACTGACGAAACTCGGATTTTGGTAATCTTTTTGCTCGATTACTTCATCAAAACTGTTCCCCATATACCAGCTACGCATATTGTCAAACCGACCTTCGCCGCCGTAAATAAAGCTTGATTTATATCCCAACGGTTTAAGTAGCGCGGCAACCGTGAAAAAATCACTTTGAGATTTGTTCCGTTTGACAACCCCCTCTCCCGGTAGCGGGAGGTAGCCTGAACTCATCCCCGCCAATCCTTGGATACTCCGGGTTCCGTTACTAAAGAGGTTGGTAAAAGCGACCCCCTCGTGAGAGAGTTTTTCCATATTGGGGGTGATTGTAGTGTCTCCACCGCTAAATCCGACGAATTGTGAGCCCATCGACTCTTGGATAAATATGACGAGATTTTTAGGCTTTTGAGTTTTGAAATGGGTCGTTTCAAGTCGGTTAAACGGGAACTCTTGGTTTGGATTTAAGGCGAGTTTTTTACCTACCCGTTCATACGCTTCGGAAAGTTTCATTTTCCCGTAAGGCTTAATGAGGTTTCCCTCTTTCGTATAGCTTTTATAGGCATATCCGATACTGTAAAGAGAGTTTTTGGCGATCTCATTTGCCATGCGGTTGGTGCTGTAGAGGGCATCGGAGATATTGGCGGGACGATGACCGAACGAAGAACGGATGCCGATGAAAAGAACAGCGACTACAATCGGAAACAAAAGGAGACGTTTCCAGAGCGGTGTTTGGATCGCTTCAACCAGACGAAGGGGTGAGAAACGCAGATACGCCCATCCCATTAATAGCAACATTCCCAATGCAACGATGAGCTGCATCGGATACTCTTTGAGAATCATGGAGGTGACCTCTTGGGGGTATTTAAGATACTCTATAAAAAGATAGTTGGGGCGAACATCATATTGGGCGACAAACGGAAAAGTGGCATTTTCAACGTAGAGAGATATTAAAAGAAAAAAGAGGACATAGCCACTGAGGAATCGTCCAACAAATTTTGCCCCTATTTGGGGGGTAATCGCCATAAAGAGTGCTGGAATGACTAAAATGATCGAAGTTGTCATCGTGTCGAGTTTTAAACCGTATATAAATGATAAAAGGGACTCTGCAAAGCTGATGTCCCCCAATCGGTCGAAATAAAGTCCGTACAGCCCTAACCGTCCGAGAAAAAACAAGGCGATAAAGAGTAGATAAATCTTGAAAAGTTCGCGTAGCATGGATAATGATTCCTCGTAAAATGATGTGAAATTATAGGGTAATAACGGATAATAAGAGCGTTTACGTAGCATTAGGGGATAAGATACTATAATATCGTAATTAAAATAAGCGGAGTCCGAGTGTTATTTTCCTTTTCAAAGCCTATGGCAGCCCGTACAGTTGTGATCGCTGTTACGTTATGGTTAGTTCTTCTCACAAACGGAGCATTTTTTAAACATGTGAGCGAAGTGTACCCTTTAGTCAGCGGGAATATTTTGTTTGTTTTCTCTTTGGGTATTGTCCTCTTTAGTGTTACGATGATCGTATTAACCCTCCTGAGCTCACGCTATACTATTAAGCCTGCATTGATAACTATATTGCTTGTCACATCAGCAACAGCCTATTTTATGGATGCGTATGATGTCGTGATCGATTCACACATGATCCAAAATCTGCTAGAGACGAATCTCAAAGAGTCTACGGATTTATTGAGCTTGAAACAGCTACTTTATACCATCGTATTGGGTGTTATCCCCTCGTTTATCGTGTATCGGATCAAAATTATCCCGATGAGCCTCAAAGAGACGTTGATTGAAAAAGTCAAAGTTATTGTGGTTGCATTGGTGGTTGCTCTCGTTGTCATTTTTACATTTAGCAAATATTACACCTCTTTTTTCCGAGAGCATAAACCGCTCCGTTATTATGCGAATCCGGCGTATTATCTCTACTCTATCGGTCATTATGTTCAAGAGACGTTTTCTCACCCCTACAGCGGTTTGGCTCCTATCGGAGAAGATGCAAAGATCACCGGTAGCGATCAGCCTCGTAAATTGATCGTTTTGGTGGTCGGTGAAGCGGTACGATGGGATCATTTCGGTTTGAACAATTATGAGCGGGATACGACTCCACTCTTGCGTAAAGAGGATATTATTAACTTTACCCAGTTCACCTCTTGCGGAACGGAGACGGCGGTATCGGTACCGTGTATGTTCTCTTCGTTCGGACGTGAGGGATATGAGAAGGAGAAAGCCAAACATACCGAAAATATTTTGGATGTTCTCAAACGTTCCGGTGTCAATATTCTTTGGAGAGATAATAACTCGGATTCCAAAGGGGTTGCAGATCGTGTAACCTATGAAGATTATCAAAGTCCGAAAAA
>NZ_JAFLKV010000019.1 GCF_019163035.1 Sulfuricurvum sp. | reverse complement strand
GAATTTGAGCCGCAGAACCACGCGCTCCAGAGTCCGCCATCATAAAGATCGAGTTGAATCCCGCTTTATCGTTTTGGATCAACTCCATCATTCCGCCCGCAACAGTATTGTTCGTATCCGTCCAGACGTCAATGATTTTGTTATAACGTTCTTGCTCAGTCAATAGACCCGCTTCGAACTGTTTTTGAATCTCTTTAACACGATTTTTAGAACTAACGATCAATCCCGCTTTCATTTCAGGGATAATGATATCCGTGATAGAGATTGAAACACCCGATTTAGTCGCATATTTGAAACCAAGATTTTTCAAATCATCCAAGAAACCGGCAGTTACCGCGATTCCTCCGTGTTTGTTGACATAGTCAACAAGGATAGAGATGTTTTTCTTTTTCATCACAACATTCCACAATTCTGCAGGTACGAATTCAGGAAGAATATCTTGAAGAATCATACGTCCCGCAGTAGTATGGATAACACGACCCTCAACACGGGTACGTACTTTTGCGTGCAAATCAAGCGCATTGTGCTCTAGCGCGATCATAATCTCATCAACATTGCTGAAAAGTTTATTCGATCCTTTCACATCATTTTTGCCAAGTGTCAAATAATAAAGACCCAAGACCATATCTTGTGAAGGAGTTGCAATCGCTTTACCCGATGCAGGGAGCAAGATGTTCATCGATGAGAGCATCAATACTTTACACTCCGCAATCGCTTCAGCTGAAAGTGGAACGTGAACCGCCATTTGGTCACCGTCGAAGTCCGCATTGAAGGCGGCACAAACGAGAGGGTGCAATTGGATCGCTTTACCATCGATCAGTTTCGGGTGAAACGCTTGGATAGACAATTTGTGAAGCGTAGGTGCACGGTTAAGCATAACCGGATACCCCTCAACGATCTCTGCAAGACACTCCCAAACTTCATTGGTTTTCTCTTCGATCATTTTTTTCGCCGCTTTCACGGTGGTCGCATACCCTTTATCTTCGAGTTTTGCGATCAAATGAGGTTTGAAAAGTTCCAATGCCATTTGTTTCGGTAGTCCGCACTGATCCATTTGAAGGTTTGGTCCAACAACGATAACCGAACGTCCCGAGAAGTCAACACGTTTACCGAGTAAATTCTGACGGAAACGCCCTTGTTTACCTTTGATAATCTCAGAGAGAGATTTCAATGGACGTTTGTTTGCACCTTTAACGGCATTTGCACGGCGACCGTTGTCGAACAACGCATCAACCGCTTCTTGTAACATACGTTTTTCATTGCGAACAATAATTTCCGGTGCTTCAAGCTCGATAAGACGTTTAAGACGTTGGTTACGGTTAATAACACGGCGATAGAGGTCATTGACATCTGATACCGCGAATTTTCCACCATCGAGACTTACCAACGGGCGAAGTTCAGGAGGCAATACCGGCAATGCAGTGAGCATCATCCAAGCAGGGTTATTTCCTGAATTCAAAAATGACTCGATAACTTTCAAACGTTTAACGATGGTTTTACGTTTCGCTTCTGAATTGGTTTTGGTTACTTCTTCTTTCAATGAAGAGAAAAGATCCACCAAATCGAGTTCATCAAGCAATTCACGAACCGCTGATCCACCCATCTCTGCAGAGAATCCGCTGTCTCCGTAACGTTGTACGAGGGTACGGTATTGTTCTTCGTTCAATACATCGTATTTAAGAACCGCAGAGGTTTGCTCACCGTCATAGTATGCTTCTCCACCTGTTTTAACGATGTACGCTTCGTAATACAATACGCGTTCAAGGTCTTTCATTTTTACGCCGAGGAGTGTTCCGATACGGCTTGGAAGTGAACTAACATACCAGATATGGGCTACCGGAGTAACGAGATCAATGTGTCCCATACGGGTACGGCGAACTTTTGCCGAGGTTACTTCAACCCCACATTTTTCACAAATAACACCTTTGTAACGCATTTTTTTGTATTTTCCGCACAAACATTCGTAATCACGAACCGGTCCGAAAATTTTGGCACAAAACAATCCATCACGTTCCGGTTTAAGGGTACGGTAGTTGATAGTTTCTGGTTTTTTAACTTCACCATGACTCCATGAGAGAACTCTCTCAGGAGACGCGAGTCGAAATTGGATTTGTTTAATATCGACTGGGCGATTCTCTTCTGTTACGGCAACCGGTACTAATTTACTCATTGTCATCCACCTCGTCAAAAATCTCAATATCGAGCGCCAACGCTTGGAGCTCTTTGGTTAATACGAACAATGTTTCAGGGATACCGGATGGCGGTACACTTTCACCTTTCGTAATTGCTTTATAAGCACGAACACGTCCGTCAACGTCATCCGATTTAATCGTCAACATCTCTTTAAGGACGGCAGAAGCACCGTATGCTTCAAGAGCCCATACTTCCATCTCTCCGAAACGTTGTCCGCCGAAGAGTGCTTTACCACCGACCGGTTGTTGGGTAACGAGAGAGTATGGTCCGGTTGAACGTGCATGGACTTTCTCATCAACCAAGTGATGAAGTTTGAGCATGTACATGTAACCGACGTTAACGCGTTCTTTCATTTGATCGCCCGTTTTACCGTCGAACAATACCATTTTTCCATCATCGTCGAGTTTTGCCAATGCGAAAAGTTTTGCAAACTCCGCTTCAGTAACCCCTTCGAAAATTGGGGTTGCAAATTTAACCCCTTTTGACCAATCTTGTGCATAGCCAAGGAGAGTTTGATCATCCATGTCGCTAAGCACTTTTGCAGCGTTCATAAGACCCGCTACATCAGCAAAAGAGATCATTTTAGCGCGAAGTTCGCCGATAAACTCTTTTTGTTTCGCTTCGAAAATTTCTTGGATTTGGAACCCAAGTTCTTTACCGACCATACCAAGGTGCATCTCAAGGATTTGCCCGATATTCATACGAGATGGAACCCCGAGCGGATTCAAACAAACGTCGACAGAGCGACCGTTTGCCATGTACGGCATGTCAACTTGAGGAACGATCGTCGAAACGATACCTTTATTCCCGTGACGTCCCGCCATTTTATCCCCGACTTTGAGTTTACGTTTTGTCGCGATATACACTTTTACAAATTTAACAACACCGTTTGGAAGGATGTCATCTTTTTCCAAGATAGAGAGTTTTTCTTCGTGTTCGTCACGGAATTTTTTCTTCTCTTTTTGGAAATGGTTTTTCGTTTGGTTGTATTTTTCTTGAATATCGTCGCTGAATGCTTTAACAACATTATTCATCGCGAAACGGTTAACCTCTTTAAGATCATCCGCTTTGACGTTTTCACCCGCTTTATACTCGTTGCCATTGATGCTTACATCACTGAGCAATGGGTGTTTAGTGAGCAAAGAAACGATACGAAGCATCTCTTCTTTGTCGATCATCAAAAGACGGTCATAATGTTCGCGTTCTAACTCGTCACGCTCTTGTTTTTCAAGTTCGAGGGTACGTGGATCTTTGTCGTATCCTTTTTTCGTGAATACTTTAACGTCAACAACAACGCCTTCCATACTTGGTGTACAGTAGAGTGATTTGTTGACCACGTGACCCGCTTTTTCACCGAAGATAGCGCGTAGTAAACGCTCTTCAGGAGTCGGTTTTACTTCACCTTTCGGAGAAACTTTACCGACGAGGATCATTCCACCTTGAACATACGTACCGATTTTAACGATACCGCTGTCATCAAGGTGAGAGAGTTCATCATCACGAACGTTCGGGATATCACGAGTAATCTCTTCGACACCGTGTTTGAGTTCGCGTGCTTCTGCCTCTTTTTCATAAATATGAACCGAGGTAAATGCGTCTTCACGGATCATGCGCTCAGACATAACGATAGCATCCTCAAAGTTGTATCCGTTCCACGGCATAAAGGCAACAAGTGCATTGATACCAAGTGCCAACTCACCTTGATCCATGTTCGGACCATCTGCGATGATTTGACCTTTCGTTACCATTTGTCCTTGTTTAACGATCGGTTTTTGCAAGAATGTCGTATTTTGGTTGGTACGAAGATTTTTTTGCAACGGATAGTAATCGATAAACGTTCCATCTTCGTCTTCACCCATCACGTAGATGTGTTTAGAGTCAACTTTCTCAACCACACCGCTACGATCTGCTTTTACACACTCCCATGAATCGCGAGCCACGAGTTTTTCAACCCCTGTTCCGACCATCGGCGCTTCAGGACGCAACAACGGCACCGCTTGGCGTTGCATGTTCGATCCCATAAGGGCACGGTTCGCGTCATCGTGTTCCAAGAACGGAATCAAGCTCGCGGCAACACCGACAACCATATGTGGTGTCAAGTCACGAAGTTCACAATCTTTTGGTGAAACCAGAGGATACTCACCATCTTGACGTGTTTCAACCAAATCATCAAGGAAGTTTCCGTTTTCATCAACACGGCTAGATGCTGCTGCAATGACTTTACCTTCTTCTTGGGTCGCTGTCAAATAAACAACTTCTTTCGTTACGACACCGTCTTTGACAACGTTATACGGAGCTTCGATAAATCCGTGCTCATTAACTTTCGAGTAGGTTGCCAATGTATTGATCAAACCGATGTTTTGTCCCTCAGGAGTCTCAATCGGACAGATACGACCGTAATGTGTCGGGTGAACGTCACGCACTTCAAATCCGGCACGCTCTTTTACGAGACCGCCCTCTCCGAGTGCTGAAAGACGACGTTTATGGGTAACTTCCGACAACGGATTCGTTTGGTCCATAAATTGTGACAATTGTCCGCCGCTGAAAAACTCCATGATAGTAGAAGTGATCATTTTTGAGTTGATCAAATCGTGCGGCATCAACTCAGTGGTCGGTCCGCTCATCGTTGAGAGTTTATCTTTGATCGCTTTTTGCATTTTGATCAAACCGTTGTGTAACTCGTTACCGAGCAACTCACCGATTGAACGGATACGTCGGTTACCGAGGTGGTCACGGTCATCGATATGACCTTGTCCGTTTTTAACTTTTACAACGTATTTAACAGTATTAATAATATCTTCGTTGGTCAAAACAGTCACATACTCAGGAATATTAAGTCCCAATTTGTGATTCATTTTCATACGACCGACGCGGGTCAAATCATAACGTTCCGGATCAAAGAACAATTGATTAACGAAAACCTTCGCCGCTTCTTTTGTTACCGGCTCACCAGGACGCATTACTTTGTAAATACGGATCGCGGCAAGATCGTTTTCATCTTCAATGGTTTCAGTTTGTTTGAGCAATTTCAATGAATCGGCATCCGCAATGAATGCGTTGATGATAGAGCTATCGTGCCCTTCTGCAAGGTCATTCGCGATGATAAACTCTTTAACGCCCGCTTCGAGCATTTTTTTGAGTTTAGTCTCATCCAACTGAGCCATAGTGTCAAACATCACTTCGCCGGTCTCAGAGTCGATGATCGGCTCTGCCAAATGACGTTCGATCAAAGTTTCAATCGGATACTGGATTGCAGTAACACCCTCAGAGATCAATTTTTCCGCTTTTTTAGCAGATAAACGTTTCCCCGCAGCAACGAGCAATTTGCCATCGCTGTCAACCAAATCGTATCCAAGACGTCCAGCAAACTGTTCAGGATCGAAATCCATCAAGTATTTGTTATCTTCTAAACGTATTTTTTGTAACGGATAGAACATTTTTAGGATGTCTTGTTTGCTGTATCCGAGTGCACGGAACATAATAGTAACCGGTACTTTACGGCGTTTGTTGATACGCATGTAAAGGATATCTTTCGGATCGTACTCAAAATAGAGCCATGAACCGCGGTCAGGGATAATTTGACCGGTAAAGATCATTTTACTTCCCGCTGTGGTTGATTCTTCTTCTTTGAAGATAACACCTGGAGAGCGGTGAAGCTGATTAACGACGACACGTTCAACACCATTGATAACGAATGATGTACGTTCTGTCATCAAAGGGATATCACGGATAAAGATCGTTTGTTCTTTGATATCTTTAACACCGGTTTTTTCTTTGGTGTTTTCGTCACGATCCCAAATCATAAGACGTGTTTTCATACGTAACGATACTGAATAAGTCAATCCGCGTTCCATACATTCACGTACAGTATACTTAGGACGTCCTACTTCAGAGCCAAGATACTCAAGAGAGAGACGGTTTTGTGAATCATGAATCGGGAATACCGATTGGAATACGCGCTCGATACCGCTTTTGGTACGATCTTTTTGATCTAACATCAAAAATGATTCATACGAACTTTGTTGAAGTTGTAAAAGGTTCGGTACTTCAATTTGCTGGGGAGTTTTCGCGAAATCAACGCGTAAGCGGTTTCCGGAGTGAAGAGTGTTTAACATAGGCTACCTCAATCGAAGTTTTTGATCCCATAGGGATAAGTGCAAAGTCTATGACTCAAGCGTCCTTGAGTCTATAACGACGTATGGGCACTTTACGAAAGGGTTAAAAACCCGCTTCGTAAAGTGCCCTGTGGGAGGTGGAGGCACGGATGCCTCCGATCAAATTTATTTGATTTCGACGGCAGCGCCAGCTTCTTCAAGCTCTTTTTTCGCTGCTTCAGCATCTTGTTTAGAGATACCTTCTTTAATAGTTGTAGGAGCGCCTTCAACTGCATCTTTAGCCTCTTTAAGACCAAGACCAGTCATTGCACGTACTACTTTAATAACGTTGATTTTTTTGTCACCACCGTCTTTCAAGATAACATCGAATTCAGTTTTTTCTTCTGCAGCTTCTGCAACAACAGCAGCACCAGCAACCGCTACCGGTTGAGCAGATACTCCGAATTTTTCTTCGAATTCTTTTACAAGCTCAGAAAGCTCGAGGACAGAAAGGTTTGAGATAAACTCAAGAACGTCTTGTTTTGTAACAGCCATAGTAATTCTCCTATAAGTATTTTTTTTATGCTGATAATAAAATCAGCGATTTTTCAAAGCGGTGATTAAGCCGCTTCTTCTTCTTTTTTGCGTTTAAGCGCATCGAGTCCGATTGTAAAGTTGCGAACTGGTCCCATCCATACAGATGCCAACATTCCAAGCAACTCTTCGCGTCCCGGTAGGGTAGCAAATGCACGAACTTTCGTTTCATCAGCGGCTTCACCGTCAATGTAAGCAGTTCGGATAACAAACTTATCATTTGCTTTTGCGAAATCTACCGCTGTTTTAGAAGCAGCGATAGCGTCAGCTCCCCAAACAAAGATATTGGTATCTTTAATTTCGATGCCGCTCATTTCTGCGTTGTTCAAAGCGATAGTAGCAAGTGTATTTTTAATAACTTGTACTTTAGTCTCTTTTTCACGTGCAATTTTACGGAGTGATTCGAGTTCAGATACTGCTAAACCGCGATAGTCACACATAATAACTGCTGCAGAAGATTTGAACTCATTAGTTAGAGTACTAACAATCTCAGATTTCTGTGATTTATTCATAGTTTCTCCTTTCCAGACATACAACTTCAAGCGGGGCAGATAGTTCTGATTAAGGCGCAAGCCCCCTACTGTCTTCAGTCCATAAGATAAAGACGAAGCGATGCTTCGTCATTCAAGAGTGATTAACGGATGTCCAATAACTCTTGTGTTTCGAATTTGATTGCTGGGCTCATTGTCAATGACAAAGCTGCATTTTTGATGTAGCGCCCCTTAGCAGTTGATGGTTTTGCACGGTTGATAGCACCGACAAACGCTTTAATATTTTCTTCAATTTTATCTGTATCGAAACTCACTTTACCGATACCGGCATGGATGTTCCCTTTTTTGTCAACACGGAAATTTACTTGTCCGCCTTTAACATTGCCGACTGCTTTTGCGATATCCGCTGTAACAGTTCCTGTTTTAGGATTCGGCATCATCCCTTTTGGCCCGAGGATACGTCCTACTTGACCGACAAGTCCCATACAATCCGGTGCAGCAACAACGATATCGAAGTTGATGTTACCCGCTTTGATTTGCTCAACCAAATCATCGCTTCCGACGATATCAGCACCGGCAGCTTTTGCTTCATCCGCTTTTGCACCTTTTGCGAAAACCGCAACACGAACCACTTTTCCTGTGCCGTGAGGAAGTACAACAGCACCACGGATCATTTGGTCAGCGTGACGTGGGTCAACACCAAGATTAAGTGCAATTTCAACGGTTTCGTCGAATTTTGCTGATTTAAGTTCTTTTACGAATGCCGCAGCGTCCGCAACAGAATAGCTTTTAGCCATATCTATTTTTTCACTAAGTTGTTTGTAGCGTTTTCCAGCCATTTGAATTCTCCAATATTAGAATCTGCCGCAAGATTTAGCCTCTTTGCGGTCGAAGAGTAGTGTAGAAATTAATCTACGATATCAACACCCATTGAACGTGCAGAACCGGCGATTGTAGCAGCTGCTGCATCGATGTCATCTGTGTTCATGTCTTGAATTTTTTGCTTAACGATTTCCATCAATTGAGCTTTAGTGATTTTACCCACTTTGTTTTTCATCGGATTATCAGTCCCTTTTTTAAGACCAGCCGCTTTCATGATGAGAGCAGATGCCGGAGGCTGTTTTGTGATGAATGAAAACGTTTTGTCCGCATATACAGTAATAACAACAGGGAGTTTAAAACCTGCCTTATCTTTTGTACGCTCGTTGAACGCCTTACAAAATTCCATGATGTTAACACCACGTTGACCGAGTGCTGGTCCAACCGGAGGGGCTGGATTAGCAGCGCCGGCTTGTACTTGCAACTTGATGTAGCCCGTAATTTTCTTTGCCATTTGTGCTTCCTTTTTTTGAGATTAAATTATTTTTTCGACTTGGGTGTACGAGATATCTACCGGAGTACTACGTCCGAAGATAGAAACATTAAGTTTCAACGTACCGTGTTCAAGATCGTATTCATCAACTGTACCGGTGAAATTCGCGAAAGGACCGTCCACGATACGAACCATCTCTCCGTTATCGAAGAATACTTTAGGTTTCGGAGCCGAACGATTCGTTACACGATCCAAGATAACGGCAATGTCATTCTCGCTAAGTGGCGTTGGTTTATTTGATTCACCGATAAATCCAGCTACACGAGGTAATGATTGTATACGGTGCTGTAGATCGATGCTAAGATCCATGTTAGCAAATACATACCCTGAGTACAATGAACGCTCAGTGATTTTCTTTTTGCCGTTTTTTACTTCGATAACATCTTCTGTCGGGACAATTACTTCGGTAATAACCTCTTGAAGATTGTTTTCAGCAATAATATTTTCGATAGCGGCTCTAACACTGCGCTCGCTACCTGCATACGTTTGAATCGAGTACCAACGATGTGCCATGTTTTTTCCTTAACTCAAAATAGCCGAAACGGTTGACGACATGATAAAATCTACCAATGCTAAGAACAATACGACAAACGTAACCACAGCGATAACGGCAATGAATGCCTGTTTTACTTGTGGTTTTGTTGGAAAAATGACTTTTGCAAGTTCCATTTTCGCATTGTGAATAGTTTGACTGAATGTGTTTTTCATTTATTGTATCCTCAGGACATTTCCAACGAATAAAGCTCGTAAGCATCATTAGTAGAAAATGGGTGGCAGGCCAGGAGGGATTCGAACCCCCAACAATCGGATTTGGAATCCGGCGCTCTACCATTGGAACTACTGACCTATATTAGAATCCCCTTAAGGGGAAACGACTTAAAGTTTTGCTTCTTTATGAATCGTGTGTTCACGACAAAATTTACAAAACTTACGTACTGAAAATTTTTCAGTATGAGTTTTTTTGTTTTTAGTGGTGTGATAGTTACGACGAGTACACTTTTCACAACCTAAATGGATAATATCACGCATGTTTTACCTTATGAATCCAACCCGAGGGTTGGGGAAAATTATGCAAGGATTTTAGAAACAACCCCAGCGCCGACAGTACGTCCGCCTTCACGGATAGCAAAACGAGTACCTTCTTCCATAGCGATTGGGTGAATCAATTCAGCATTGATTTTCACGTTATCACCAGGCATAACCATTTCAGTACCTTCTTGCAAGGTGATAGCACCTGTACAGTCAGTTGTACGAACATAGAATTGTGGGCGGTAGCCGTTGAAGAATGGAGTATGACGTCCACCCTCTTCTTTGCTCAATACATAAATCT
>NZ_JAFLKV010000103.1:1885-10340 GCF_019163035.1 Sulfuricurvum sp. | reverse complement strand
CTACCATAGAGAATTCCTATAAAAAGGGTTCTTTGTGGTGAGTTCAACTCAAAACTGCTATCTCCTCGACACCTCCGTTATCTTAGATGATCCATCCAACATTTTACGAATCAGTGACGAAAATCACAATGGTGTCGTTATTACCAACATCGTTTTAGCTGAGCTCAACAGCAAAAAAGACGATATGCGCTCCGAAGCGGGCTTTCAAGCACGGGAGTTTTTCCGCCTTGCCGACGCGGCATGGGGGGAACCGATCAGCTTTATAGAGCTTCCCGAATGTGTCCGAAACCATGTCGATATGGAAGAGTGCAAAAACGACCGCTACTACCGTTTGGCACTCAACTTTGATCGATCCCTCCATGGCGGTGAAGAAGCCAACCTCATCGACCTCTTTATCGTCCACCGTGAAAATTATCGTGTCTCTCATAATTTTACGGAACCCAAAGGGATCAATGATGCTAAAATCGCCGAGATAGCCGACGATTATGATTTAACTCTCCTCAGCAATGATATGTCGTTTCGTATTGCCGCTGAGATTCGCGGGATTCAAACCCAAAGCATCCGCAACAGCAGTGTCGAAGCACCTGAACAAATCGATTTTAACTACACCTACGAGTACGAAGAGACCCCTGCCATCCCTGCCGAGGTTGAACATCATAACTTCGATCAAATCACTTTCGTCCAAAAAGCGCTCAGCACCTCATCAGAGATGTATGAGACGGGGATACAACGTCATGCGTTTTGTTTCAACAACCAAATCGAATGGTGCGATTTCGACCGCCGTTTCGGGGAGCACTTCAGCGAAGAGTTGGTTCGTCCTCTAAATGTCGAACAAAAATTCTATTACGCAATGATGACCCACCCTCAAAACTACGTTACCGTTGTTTCCGGTTCTACGGGATCAGGAAAAACCCTTGTGGCGTTACAAGCGGGACTGGAACTGGTTGAAGAGGGGATTGTTGAGGGGATCGTTTATGCCCGTAACACCGTCACTTCGAACGATCAACAAGCAGAACTGGGATTTCGCAAAGGGGATGAGGAGCAAAAACTCGCCTTTTTCATGTATCCGCTCTACTCTGCCGTCAACTTTACCATCGAGCACCAAAGCAAACGCTCCATCGATGCCCGCGTCGAATACACCGGAAATACCAACTCCGTCAAACGAGAAAATGCGACCGAAGTGTTTATGAAAAAGTACAATATCGAAGTGATGGACATCGCCCATATGCGCGGAACGACCATCTCGCGTAAGTTTGTTATCATCGACGAAGCGCAAAATATGACCAATGCCACCCTCAAACTCATCGGAACCCGTATGGGGGATGAGACACGCCTCGTTGTCATGGGAGACCCTGGTCAGATCGATCATCCGTTCCTCTCAAAACGACGCAATGCCCTTGTGAGCTTGCTAAACAAAGCACAGCATAACAACTTTATTGCGGGGATTCAGTTACGCCATACAATCCGTAGTGAGGTTGCGAATTGGTTTGATAAAAACTTCTAACCTACTTTTCTGTTTAGTCAGAAAAGTAGCAAAAGATCATACCATGATCCAAGAACGCTCGTTCCTCTCGGCACTTCTGCCTTCGGAACGGCTCTAGGTATTGGATCATGGGGAAATTAGATTGGTAAAACGCGGATTTTCTGTGAAAGTTTCTCTTTGAGTGTCGCTTCGATAGCATACAACGTCCCCGTACTTGAACTCGCACAGCCGTTACACGCACCCAAATAGCGAATATAGACATCGATATAATCCGGTGAATCTTTTATATCGATAACTTCCATATTACCGCCGTCCATGATGAGAAACTGACGGATCGACTCATCCACAACACTGTCAATCGCTTTGATCTTCTGCACCAACGTCATCGCTTCAAAATCTCCGTGACTTCCCGCATCGGCAGCAGCGCGCATTTTTTCCTGATCCATTTCAGCACGGACATCTGCCAAAATATCAACGAGATAGTACTCTCTAGCCTCATGTCCGCCAGGCTTGATACACGATTTACAAAAGCCGCCCGCTTTCGTGTAGTCGGTCACTTGCTCGATGGTTTTAAGATCATTGAGACGGATCACTTCACGCAGTGTCCCGAGGCTCACGCGGGCACATTCACATACGATAATCTCATCTTCAAAGCTATTCTCATCGACACCGAGATAAAGCCCTGCCGCTTTTTTAATAACGTCATACGCCATAACGGAACAGTGCATTTTTTGCGGTGGAACTGCCGGCATATCGGGAGTATCGCGGAGAGAAAATTCAACATCGATGTTCGTGATTTTAACCGCTTCTTGAACCGTTTTTCCAATACACAACTCTGCCATCATGTCCGAACTCGCGATTGCCGTGCCGCATCCGAAACTTTTAAATTTAGATTTTACGATCACATCATTGGCGGGATCAACTTCCCAGTACAAACGAACCGCGTCACCGCAACTCTCCGCACCGAAATCGGCAACGATCAACTTGTGTCCTGCAACGTCACACTCTTCTTGGGTGATCTCCCCTTGATTGTTCGGGTTATTCATCAGTGTGGTTACTTTATTTGAGTACTGATCCCAAAGAGATCCGCCCAATAAATCATTTTTAGCCATAATTTTTTCCTTATTAATGGTGAATGTGACATTCTCCGGCTTCTCCGCCGGGGGTTGGTTGTACAATCGCATACGAACTCGAAATTGCCCGTAACCGTTTTACCGCATTTTCAAACCGCTCTATTACATAATCGATCTCCGCGTCGGTCGTAAAACGGCTCAGACTCAAACGAATCCCCGTGTGAGCCAATTCATTGTCCGCACCGATGGCGAGCATAACCGTGTTCGCTTCCAAGCTCTCAGAAGCACAAGCAGAACCCGTTGAGGCTCCAATAAGGGCATTGTTCAAATCCCACAACATCCCCTCGCCCTCAACGCCGCGAATCGAGATCAAAATGGTATTTGGGGTACGGTTGTCACGATTACCGACCACCATCACATCGCTTAATCCTGCGAGAAGAGCGTCTTCGAGACGATCCCGTTTAGCGCGAATACTTACCATTTTTTCTTCGATATTCTCTGTTGCAAGTTCGATTGCTTTCCCCATCCCAACGATATAAGGGACATTCAGTGTTCCTGAACGACGTCCCCCCATATGCTCTCCCCCGTGTAAAAGCGGAGTAAGTTCTTCAGAATTACGGATATACAAGGCTCCGATCCCTTTAGGACCATGAAACTTGTGTGCGGACAAGGACATAAAATCGACGTGAACGTTCTGCATATCAACAGGAATTTTACCAACCGCTTGGACACCGTCGGTGTGGAAAAGAACCCCTTTTTCTTTGCAGATTTCACCGATCTCTTTGATCGGGAAAATCATCCCTGTCTCATTGTTCGCCCACATAACGGAGACCAATGCTGTTTTCTCCGTAATGAAACTGCGAAGAGTATGCGCTTCGACAATCCCCTGATCGTTCACCGGAAGATAGGTGACTTTGACTCCCTGCTCTTCGAGGAATTTACAAGTAGAGAGGACAGAGGGATGTTCAATCTCAGTGGTAACGATATGATTTTTATCGCCGTTAAGGATTTTATCCACCCACACCGATTTAAGTACCCAGTTATTCGACTCGGTGGCGCATGAAGTGAAGATAATATCATCTTTATCACTTGCATTGATCGCTTTATACATTTGATTGATCGCTTTAGTAATCGCGGGATGAGACGCGGTTCCGTAGCGATGAAGTGAGTTGGGATTACCGTAAATCTCGCTAAAAAACGGAATCATCGCTTCGGTAACGGCAGGATCGACCATCGTAGTAGCATTGTTGTCTAAATAGACTTGCATGAACTGCTCCAAAAAAGGAATATTAATAAAAGACTAAATTAGTCTTGTTTAACTTTTGGGATAATAGTGCAAACGATGTTATAGCAACCTTAAAGGATTTTTATATTTAGTGCCGGTTAAGTTTTAATCACTCTTTGAAATGCTATCTGGAAAGATGAAGAAGGGGTGCTATTCATTGGTACCCCTATTTTAGGGAAACCAATGAATAATTAGAGAGATTTCATTTTTTCTTCGAAAAGAACTTTATCTAAACTGTTATAAAACCCTTGGTACCATGAGCTTTCATCAATATGACCGCTTCCGATCATCGCATATCGACCCGTCAACGGAACCGGTATCGGTAATGTAATCCCCGCAAAACCGATTTGACCCGTGTTTGCTTTCTTTTCCATTACATTATAACTTGCGATCATCCCCACAGAAGATGCATTAGCATTCACTGCTTTAAACGAAATGGACACCGTGATCTCGGTAATCGTATCTTTGTTATACTGATCCCCTTTTGCGGTTATGACACCATTTTCTTTCGTAACCGTGACGATATTCATTTTAGATTGCATCAGTGTTTTTTTAAGCCCTTCAAAAAGCTCATCTAAACTACACATTACCTCTCGTTGTTTATAACTTTCATTTCCCTGATTAATAGCCTCAGGAACAGGCTCCGCCATCAAAAAATTCACCAAAAAAGCGCTGAGTAAAACTATCTTTTTCATCAATTACTCTTCCGCAACAACAGGTAGCTTACAGCTAAAAGTCCCGATATGTTTTACTTTTCCGTCTACAAATTTAACGATCAAGTTGTGATACGTTCGGCTTTTCGTTTTTGGATCCGTCACATCACCCTCGTATTTCCAAATCTCTTCGCCGTTGATTCGTTGCATACTTGTAGGCTTCATCGGCATCATTGCCGCTACAGTACTTTGGTTCATATCATTAACAATTTGATATGAATTGCCCATAACATCACCCAAAGGAAGTTGCTCTTTTGCTCCGCACCCTGCTAACACAGCACCAACAATACCCATTGCTACCAAACTTTTCAGCTTCAACATTCACTACTCTCCTAGATAAATTAAATGGAACACACTACTATATTAATTATAGCACTATTTTATTTTATTATTTCATCCCATCAATGCAATCATCTGATCTATTGACTCCTGATATCCCGAAATATTCATTGCCTCTTGGGAGAGAAACGCTTCCATCTTCTCTTTTTTACTGATCGCTTCATCGAGTTCTCTGTCCGTTCCTCGCACGTATGCACCGATACGAATCAACATCTCATTCTCTTTGAGCAATGTATATAGGCGTCGAAATCGTCGCACGGCGGCGAGATGTTCGGGGGTGATAATATCGTTCATAACCCGTGAGGCGGAGTTGAGGATATGGATCGGTGGATAGATCCCAAAATCGGTCAATTCGCGTGAGAGGACGATGTGACCGTCGAGAATCGAGCGGGACTGGTCGGCAATCGGATCTGACATATCATCCCCCTCGACCAAAACGGTAAAAAAAGCGGTGATTGAGCCGTTCCCCTCCTCTTTTCCCGCACGCTCCATCAGCTGAGGCAACAGTGTCAGCGAAGAGGGAGGATACCCTTTTGAGGTAGGGGGTTCACCGAGTGCGAGTCCGATCTCCCGCTGTGCCATCGCAAAACGGGTCACCGAGTCCATCATAAAGAGAACATCTTTCCCTTGTCCTTTAAAATACTCCGCCACACTCATCGCACTAAATGCCCCGTATTTACGCATCAATGGTGAGTCATCGCTGGTCGCGACAACCAAAACCGTGTTCTCTAAATTACCGCCGAGTGATTTTTCGATAAACTCAGGAACCTCACGCCCCCGCTCCCCGATAAGGGCAACCACTTTGATCGGAGCATCTGCCCCTCGGACGATCATCCCCATTAAAGTCGATTTACCCACACCGCTTCCGGCGAAAATACCGAGCTTTTGCCCTTTTCCACACGTAAGAAGCCCGTCAATCGTTTTTACCCCGACACTGAACGGCTCATCGATCATCCCCCGCTTCATCGCGGCAATAGGAGCTTTAATGATCGGCTCAAGATGGCTACCACTGATAGGGCCTTTGCCATCAATCGGGTTCATAAACGGATCAACTACCCGACCAAGTAACCCCTCCCCTACTTCGATCATCATCCCCGTCTGATTCGGATATACTTTATCTCCGGCACGAAACCCCTCGACAAACCGAAACGGGGTGATAAAAAAGCGGTTCCGCTCTACCTCGCTCACCATCCCCAGTGCTTCCGCTCCGCTGACCTCTGAAACCATCATCACCGTATCGCCGATACTCACATGAAGACCCTCGGCGATAATGACGGTAGGGCTGATTTTAGTAACACTGCCGAAAACGGTGGTCAGCTTTTCAACCCCTAAACGACTTCGAAGTGATTTTAATGGCATCGGCTAGTATCTATTTCCGGTTGAAGAGTTGATGAGGCTGAAAAATTCCATACGGGTCTTTTCATCGCGCTTGAACAATCCTCGCAACGCACTTGAAGTGGTCGTCGAGCTAATCTTCTCAACCCCACGCATCTCCATACACATATGGCGCGCCTGAATGACGACCGCGACCCCTTTAGGGCTTATCGCTTCCATCAATGCATCGGCGATCTGCTCGGTGAGTTGCTCTTGGATCTGCATTCGACGAGAAAAGACGTCGACCACGCGCGGGATTTTCGAGAGACCGACCACTTTTCCATCCGGGATATAGGCGACGTGCGCCCGACCAATGATCGGCAAAAGATGATGCTCACACGTCGAATAAAATTCGATATCTTTAATCAATACCATCTCGTCGTTTGAGCTTTGAAACATCGCCGAATTCAAAATCGCTTGAGGATCTTCTTTGTATCCACCGAACATAAACTCGTACGCTTTTAAAACGCGTTCAGGAGTTTTGAGCAATCCCTCACGCTCCACATCTTCACCGACATGGGTAATCATCGTTTTGACCGCATTAATAAAGTGCTCGTTGTTCTCAAATCCCATAGTTTCTCGTTCCTAATAAATATTGCTATTACTTTATCATCTCTTTGCTTTTATTTTAATTCAGCGTACAATTAACCCTTTTTGGATATTATTGCCACCATTTACTCTCATAAGAGACGCCATAAAAGGGATTCAATGCAAATTACAACCAAAAAAATCGACTCAGCAAACGCGAAAATTAACGCGGCTATCACACGTGGAACTATCGATTCAAACATCGAAAAAATCGCTAATCAACTCTCTAAAGAGGCAAAAGTAGCCGGTTTCCGTAAAGGGAAAGTACCTCTCAGTGCTGTTAAAAAGCAATATGGGGATCGTCTTGTTCAAGATGCGGAAGCACAAGCGTTACGTGACCTTTTGAGTGCAGCTCTTAAAGAGATGGCAATCGCGGCAGATACACTAATCGGTGAACCACAAATTACAAAATTTGAAAAAAATGACAGCGGTATCGATGTTGAAGTGGTAATTGCTACCCGTCCGGCAATCGAACTCGGCGATTACACAGCGATGGTTCCTGATGTTGTTAAACCTGCCATCGATGATGCAGCGGTTATGGCTCGTATCGAAGAGCTCGCAGGGGCACAAGCACCTTTGGTGAATGTTGAAGAAGATCGCGCACTTGTAAGCGGTGACAGTGCATTGATGGATTTTGAAGGGTTCGTGGATGGCGAAGCGTTCGAGGGTGGAAAAGCAGAAGGATTCTCTCTTCGTCTTGGAAGCAATCAATTTATCCCAGGATTTGAAGATCAAGTGATCGGAATGAAAAAAGGGGATGAAAAAACCATCGCAGTTACCTTCCCAGAAAACTATGGCGGAGCTGCGCTTGCAGGTAAACCGGCTGAGTTCAAAGTAAAAATTCACGCGATCCAAGCTAAAGAAGCAGTAACCGTCGATGAAGAGTTAGCGAAAAAAATGCTTCCAGGGTATGAAGACGCGAGTGTTGACATGCTCAAAGAAAAAGTAAAAGAGCAACTCGAATCCGAAGCGATGAGTGTTAGCTATAACAACGAACTCAAACCGGCACTTATGGAAACCTTCGTTGCAGCATTCACGATCGATCTCCCTGAATTCATCGTAGAGCAAGAGATGGATATGGCACTCAACAAAAAGGCGCGTGAGCTTAGCGAAGCACAACTCGAAGAACTTCGTAATGATGCAGAACAAGTAAAAGCAATGCGAGAGAGCTTCCGTGATGACGCGTGCCGCGCCGTTAAAGCTACCTTTATCGTAGATGCATTGGCAAAAGCAGAAAACATCAGTGTCAATGAGCAAGAGTTGATGCAAACCATCTACTACGAAGCGATGCAAATGGGTCAAGATCCTGCTGCGGTGTACAAACATTACCAAGAATCAGGATACCTCCCTGCGATTCAAATGGCGATGATCGAAGATCGCGTGTTGAGTAAATTACTTAACGACAAAATCAAGTAATCACGATGAGCTACATCCCATACGTTATCGAGAAAACAGGACGAGGTGAGAGATCATACGATATCTATTCTCGTCTTCTAAAAGATCGTATTATCATGCTCAGCGGCGAGGTGCACGATCAGGTTGCTTCGTCTATCGTGGCACAGTTGCTCTTTTTAGAAGCGGAAGATCCTCAAAAAGATAT
>NZ_JAFLKV010000103.1:0-1785 GCF_019163035.1 Sulfuricurvum sp. | reverse complement strand
AAAGAGATTCTACGAATGAAAGCCGAACTCAACGAAATTTTGGCTAAAAACTGTGGACAGAGCGTCAAAAAACTCGAAAAAGATACCGATCGTGATAATTTCATGTCAGCCGCAGAGGGTGTAGACTATGGTATCATTGATGAAGTATTGATTCAAAAAGAAAAAGAAGAGAAGTAAAGGGTAATCCATGGCAGCTCTCAGCAATCTCAAGCGTACCCAACGAACGGTTACACCAAAAAGTGAGGAAAATGCTTTTATCAGCACTACCACATTAAGTGATCCAACCAGTGATCTTGAGATCTTTGCAAAAGAAGTTTTAAATGCCCTTATTTCTGATAATCTACCCCCTACCCCTAACAATTTTGCTCTCTATTTTGACCGCATTTTAGAAGACAAAAGCGAAAGTCTTCGCCGTCAAATCGGTGCCATATTAGAGCTCGAAGAGGACAATCACGAAGATACGAGCATCGAGCTTGAAAAAACCCTAAAACAGGGTTTTTCATCGGTAAAAAATATTTTACAGCTCAGTGCAACCCTCTATAAAAACATCTCTCTTATGGAGAAAATTTTAGAAAAACGACAAGCAGAAATGAAAGAGATTCCCTCTTTAAATGGGGCTAACGATCTCATTGCATCACTGGGCGATGATGTCGGAAAACTAAGCTCTATTCTCAAAAAACAGGTCTCTCACATGAAGGTGATCTATGATGAAACGGCAACAATTGTCAAACAAGTTGAAAATGAGACTATTTTTGATAATCAATTCGGTGTCTATAACAAACGTTTCCTCATTACCAAACTTGAGCAAGAGCGCCATCTTATCGATGAGTTCAAACATAAAAGCTCCCTTATTACTGTTCGTCTCTCTAAAGAGAGCGGAGAGACTGTTCAAAGTGAAAAGGCTCAGCAACTGATGGTTCGCACCGTTGCACGTCTTTTACTTAAAACCTCTCGACGGAGCGATATCGTTGCCCATTACGGTGGAGGTGTTTTTGCTATGGTGCTCAAACATACTGATATCGAAAGTGCTAAGCGGGCATCCGAAAGACTTTTTGATCTCGTATCTTCGAGTAATTTTTTCATTTCCGAACAAGAGATTCACCTCCGTATAGCGATCGGAGTAGTTGAGCTCAATGCAACACGCGGAATTGATCAAACCCTTGTATGCACTCTTGAAGCAATGGATGCAGCGGAAAACAATCCTAAGCTCCGTTATATGGTTTGCAACGCGTAAGGCTCTTATGATTCTCCCGATTATTACTTATCCCAACAAACAACTTAAAGTCCGTTCCACACAAGTAACAAGTTTTGACCAACTTCTCCACCGTTTTTTAGACGATATGTATGAAACTATGATGAGCTCTAACGGCATCGGATTGGCCGCTATTCAAGTTGCAAACCCTATCCGTGTTCTTATCCTCTGTATTCCTGATGGAGAGGGAAATCAAACCCTAGAAAATCGCTTAGAGGTCATTAATCCCTCTATCTCTAATCCAAGTGGAAATACTCTCTATCAAGAGGGGTGTCTCAGTGTTCCCGGATTTTATGAAGATATTGAACGCTATGAAGCTCTCACCCTGCACTATCAAAATCGTCACGGTGAACATTGTACTTTGGAAGCGGATGAGCTCTTAGCGATTGCCATTCAACATGAAATGGACCATTTAGAGGGAAAACTTTTTATCGAAAAACTTACCTATAACCGCCGTAAAAAGTTTGAAAAAGAGTACAAAAAAGTACTCAAAGAGAAAAAATAACCTCCAGAGTATTGCATTTTGCAATATT
>NZ_JAFLKV010000064.1:9452-10784 GCF_019163035.1 Sulfuricurvum sp. | reverse complement strand
GAGTATGAAACCTCTAGCGGTGATCGTATTTTGCAAGGGTTAAATATTTTAGAAAGCGGCGAAGCGCGACAATACCCCTATGGTAATCTTCTCACCCCTCTTTTGGGCTATCCCCGCAAGATGGAAGAGAACGGTTACACTCGTGTTTACGGAATCAAAGGGCTAGAGAAATTTTTTGACGAAGAGCTCAATCCGCAACAAAACAAAACCCAAAAAGCACTACGCGATGTCAACGGCTATCTCATTTTAAACAAAAAGAGCGATTTTAAACGGCAAATCAATGGACTCACCGTAAAACTCAATATCCCTATTATGCTCCAATCGAGAGTCGAAATCATCACCGATCAAATCAAAGAAAAGCTCCAAGCCGATGAGATCATCGCCACCGTTATGGATTCTAAAAGCGGAAAAATCATCGCACTAGCGAGTTCAAATCGGTTTGATCCCAACCATATCCGCACCCAAGATTACCCCTCGCTCAACACCAATGCGATCGAGTACAGCTATGAGCCGGGATCAGTTATTAAACCGATTATTTTTTCCCTTATGCTAGATCGCGGGCTTATCAACCCCTATGATATGGTCAATGGGCATAATGGACGATTTACAATGGGGACAAAAACCATCGTGGACGAACATGCCTTTAGTACCATCAGTGCCGAGGATGTTATCGTCCACTCTTCCAACATCGGAATTGCACAATTAGCTCAAAAACTGAGTGGAAAAGAGTTTACCGAAGGGCTGGAGCGATTTGGATTTACCCATTTCAGCGGTATCGACGTACCGTATGAAAAACGAGGTTCCATCCCCAGTTCCGCCCAACTAAATAACTACCTCTACAAAGCGATTACCTCATACGGATACGGTATGCGTGCCAATGCCATGCAGCTCGTCAAAGCATTTAATGTATTCAACAATGGCGGAAGATTGGTCAATCCAATGGTGGTTGAAGCCCTCTATGATGATAATGGACGGGTGATTCCGATGCAGGTGCAACAGCCGATACAGGTTATCTCTCCCGCTACCGCAGAGCGCATGAAACAGATTTTGATTAAAACCGTCAACGTAGGGACGGGGACGGTCGCTAGAACTCCGGGATTGGAAGTGGGTGGGAAAACAGGGACGGCGCATATCGCTAAAAACGGTGCGTATGTGAACAGTTACCACACCTCATTCATCGGATTTGCCAACGATGGCAAACACAACTACACGATCGGTATCACCGTTATCGAACCGCGTACCGTTTATTTCGCTTCGATCACTGCAGTACCGGTGTTTAAAGCGATTGTTGATCTGATGGTGGAAGAGAAATATCTCACCCCCGATCCATCA
>NZ_JAFLKV010000064.1:0-9352 GCF_019163035.1 Sulfuricurvum sp. | reverse complement strand
TAAAGCGATTGTTGATCTGATGGTGGAAGAGAAATATCTCACCCCCGATCCATCATCAGTCGCAGCGGCCGCAACAGCGTTACCGGAAGAGCCTATACACCATTAAGGGCTTTTTGGATCGCCGTAGTCACCTCTTTTTCAAAACGGTGATGCTTTTCAATCCCCCATATCTGAATAATTACGTCCCCTCTCACAAAAAGCTTCCGTTTTGACTGTAAAATACCGAGAATACGACTGTTATTGAGCTGTTTAGTATCGATACGAAATTCGAGGGGAATACTTTTTTGAGCCCCCGATGGGATCAAAAACGGCTTCAATCCCTCTTTTTTTGCTTCACCCTGTGCAATAACCTCTTTCCCATCACTCAGCGTATAATCGAGAGAGAGGATTTTAATGTCGCTATGCCATTTATTAATAACATTTAAATCACTTCCCAGACGAATTTCACCCGATTTTGTGGAGATCCCCAACAAGGACAACACCCCCATCATCACTTCGGCTTGTGAGTTTTCCCATCGGATATTTCCTTGAGGTTCGATGAGAATATCTTCCCCGATCTTCGGTGTACATCCACCCAGTAAAAGTGCCGCTATGGCTATTGAAACTAAGTTTTTCATCTTACAGCCACACATTGTCGATCAAGCGGGTCATCCCCACCCGCGCAGCGACAAGAACAATCGTATTGCCGATAACGATCTCATCAAGAGCCTCGAATTTACGGTTAACAATCGCAACATATTCAACATTTAAGGGGACGAGAATATGCTCCATGCTCGCCTTAATCTCACTGCTTTTGGTATTTCCCTGCATTAACATCTCCGTTGCCCGTTTCAGTGCGGAAGAGAGTTTCAATGCCTCTTGACGCTCTGAAGAGCTCAAATAAACATTACGAGACGATAGTGCCAATCCGTCATTTTCACGTACCGTCTCCATCGGAATAATCTCGATATTCATAAAAAAGTTTTCACACATCTGGGTGATAAGAGAAAGTTGCTGTGCATCTTTTTTTCCGAAATAGGCACGAGAGGGTCGAACGATATTAAGCAGTTTCATCACCACCGTCAAAACACCGTCAAAATGACCGGGACGCGAAGAGCCTTCGAGGATAAATCCTCTCACATCTGGAGCCGTAATCCGTACCTCATCCGCTCCGTACATGGCTGAGACATCGGGATAAAAGAGGATATCTACACCGCTGAGTTCACAGATTTTAAAATCTGCCTCTTCGCGGCGAGGGTATTTGCTCAAATCCTCTCCCGCTAAAAACTGGGTCGGATTGACAAAAATCGAGACAACAACAATGTCATTCTCTTTGCGTGCCGTCTCTATAAGGCTACGATGACCGATATGGAGCGCTCCCATCGTCGGAACGAACCCGACTGAGAGAGTTTTAGTATCGAGGAACCCTCGAAGTTCTGATGCACTGCGTGCGATAATCATTGTTTTAGCCTCTATAGAATATAATTAGCATTATAATATATTAGAGGATATTCCCTTACTATGGATCATTACGAATATACCGAATTACTGAAAACCTTGACGATTAAAATGCAAAACGTCACCGATGTTGTCCGTCCGCAAGACATCAATGCCCGCTTAGGGGAGATCGAAGCTCTTGAAAACTCGGACGGCTTCTGGAACGATGCAACTGCCGCAGGGATTATCCAAAAAGAAAAAACCCAATTAGAACGTCGTTTGGCAAAATATTCCAAAACTTTTCACACCCTCGGGGATGCCGTCGATTTATATGAGATGGCAAAAGAAGAGGGAGACGAAGAGACCATCGAATCTCTTTTTGCCGATGCGGGCGCATTAGAAAACAATGTCAAATCAATGGAAGTTGAAGTTCTCCTATCGGGTGAACATGACAGCCATAATGCTATCGTCACCATCCATCCGGGGGCGGGAGGAACCGAATCCCAAGACTGGGCGTCGATGCTGTTACGTATGTACACCCGTTGGGCTGAGCGACATGATTTTACCGTCGAAATGCTCGATTACCAATCCGGTGATGAGGCAGGGATCAAAGATGCCGCCATCCTTATCAAAGGGGTCAATGTCTACGGCTACCTCAAAAATGAAAACGGTATCCACCGTCTGGTTCGTATCAGCCCCTATGATTCCGCCGCCAAGCGTCACACCAGTTTTACCTCCGTTATGGTCTCTCCTGAACTAGACGATGACATCGAGATCGAAATCGAAGATCGTGATATCCGTATCGATACCTACCGAGCTTCGGGTGCAGGGGGTCAGCACGTCAACAAAACCGAATCGGCGATCCGTATCACCCATATCCCCTCAGGGATCGTTGTACAGTGTCAAAATGACCGCTCACAGCACAAAAACAAAGCAACCGCTTTTAAAATGCTCAAATCACGTCTCTATGAGATGGAACTTGATAAACAAAAAGCGGCTATTGACGGTGTTGAGAAAAGTGAAAACGGATGGGGACACCAAATCCGCTCGTATGTTTTGGCTCCCTATCAGCAGGTCAAAGATACCCGTTCAGGAATCCCCTACTCGAACATCAGCACCATTCTCGATGGAGATATCGATGAAATGATCGAAGGTGTACTCATCTCCCTTAGCCGCAAAGATGACGACGAATAACCCAAACACCCTACTCAAAGAGTGCGCCCTACATGAGTCGTGCTCCTACATTGAGGGTAATACCCAAAGTATCCACTACAAAGTAATCCAAGAGTGTTCCAAAGAGCAGTGTGAAGCGTTGATCCTACGGGGATGGCGACGCTTTGGAGCGATGTATTTTCGCCCCATCTGCCAAGAGTGTCGAGCATGTGAAAGTCTCAAGATTGATGTCGCTCGGTATCGTTTTAGAAAATCTGACCGCCGAATTTTGCGCAAAAACGCTCACCTTACCACCGTTATCCGACACCCTACCCTGACGCGTGAGCACCTCAGCCTCTTTGAGCGTTACCACCGATACAAACACCATACCCGCGATTGGGATGCCCCGAAAAGCGATCCGAAAAACTACTATTCCTCCTTTGTTCAAGGTCATGGTGATTTTGGATTTGAAGTTCTCTATTTCGATGGGGACAAACTCATCGCCGTCGATTTGATCGATATTTTAGAAGAGGGGATCAGCGCTCTGTATTGTTACTATGATCCCGAATATAATGCTCAATCATTAGGACGATATACCCTCTTGCAACAAATCGAGTTTGCACATCGGTTAGGACTCAAATGGATCTATTTAGGCTACTACGTCGAGGGGTGCCAAAGTTTGGCATACAAGGCGGATTATTCCCCTTCTTTGGAACTCTTGGGACGACCCGAAGAGGACGAGATACCGATTTGGAGAGAGATAGATGCAAACTATCCGCTATAACGGTACCGCCATCGCCCCCTCCAAAGTAGTCTGTATCGGACGCAACTACGTCGAACATATCCATGAACTGAACAATGAAATCTCCTCCTCGATGGTCGTCTTCAACAAACCCAATTCTGCCATCACCGACACCCTCCGTTTCATCTCACCCGACACCCGCTTCGAAGGAGAAATCTGCTTTTTGATGATGGAGGGAGAAATAGCGGGAATCGGGTTCGGACTTGATCTCACCAAAGCGGAACTCCAAAACTATCTTAAATCCAAAGGGCTTCCGTGGGAGAGAGCCAAAGGGTTTGACGCTTCGGCGGTGTTAGGTGATTTTGTCCCCCTCACCGCACCGCTAGCGTCATTACGGATGACACTTCATATCAACGGAATCCTGACACAAGAAGCGACCTATGAGTTGATGATCTACAAGCCGCTGGAGATGATAGAGGAGATAAAGAGCTTTATGAGTTTTGAGGATGGCGATGTTATCATGAGCGGAACCCCCAAAGGGGTATCCACCTACCAAATCGGCGATACGTTTATTGGACGAATTTACAGCGATGAGCGATTGTTGATCGAAAGCCGTTGGAGCGTTTGTTAAATCACCTTATCGCGCAACATCCCCTCTAAATTATCGGCAGTCGACGCTATCTCTTTGATAGCCGTCTTAATCCCCACTTCCACTAACGGTGACTCAGACAGCACCTCATCCAAGTTCCCCTCATAATCGGCGATCACGAAACGGTCTCCCCATACTCTAAACATCAGATTATCGGGAAATTTATGGATTAAGAAATCGGCAAAATTTGCTATCATCGTGTTCCCGCTCTCCCATCCGAATGTTTTGTTGTAGCGGTGAAAATCGATCAATGAGATCACAGTAAACTTGTTCGGTTTGCTATGTCGGGAGCGACTGTTGATCACC
Organism: Sulfuricurvum sp.; assembly: GCF_019163035.1. Taxonomy (GTDB): domain Bacteria; phylum Campylobacterota; class Campylobacteria; order Campylobacterales; family Sulfurimonadaceae; genus Sulfuricurvum. The sequence goes on along the minus strand of NZ_JAFLKV010000064.1, from coordinate 5,087 downwards.
ATCATAAAATAGTCTTCATTGTAGAGTTTTGTCAACCTATCTTTGAAAAAATAGCTCAACCGCTCTTCCTCAAGAGGAGTCTCTCCTATCTGATTGATCGTCGTATCAATCACAACATCAGCAAGCACTTTGACCGCAGCATTGACAACCGCAGGATGGTACCAGGTACCACTCAATTCACTCAGTTCAATCAATGACTCTTTCACCTCTTTACGCGGTTTGTAGATCCGATTGGTCGTCATTGCATCGAACGAATCGGCAACCGCCATAATATGTCCCAAAAGCGAGATTTCTCCCCCTTTTTTGCCATAGGGATAGCCACTGCCGTCATAGCGTTCATGGTGATCGATCATAATATCGGCAAGCTCTTTATAGAGATGAACATTGGAGAGAACTTCATACCCCGCTTTGGCATGTTCTTTGATAAGTTCATATTCCAAATTGCTCAGTTTTCCAGGTTTGAGCAATATAGAGTCAGGTGTAACCACCTTGCCGATGTCATGCAGTTTCGCCGACTCGATCAGCGATTGGATCTCTTTTTCACTCAGTTCCATCTCTCTGGCGATCAGCTCGGCATAATACGCTACCCGCACCGTATGCCCCGCCGTATAGGTATCACGCTGTTCGATCATATTGACCATAGCATCGATAAAGCTTTCGTAACTCTCCAACCGTTCATCATACAACTCATTTATATGACTCTGTTGTGCGAACGAATTCAATGCAAAACCTATGTCCCCTGAGAGTTCTTCGATCATTTTTTGCTCTTCGATATTGAACCCGTTTTCGCGCCCCGTACAAATCGTTAATACACCGATTACCTCATCGCTAAACGTACTGCTTTTTAATGGTAGTACGTAAATCGCTTTGACCCCGTGTGAGGTGATATTTTCCCTACACTCAGGACTCATCCGTTTGTCATCCATATCGGTAAGCATGAGATTTTTCTTCTCGTCGTAGACCTTGCGCTCAATCCATGTTATAGATTTATCTTCTCCGATTCCGTATGCGGCGGCAACACGTAGTTCCCCCTCATGAACTAGGGATATTTTTGCCCGCTTAAACGATTCATTTGAACTCAGACAGAGGGTTGCTTTATCGATAAGCTCATCAATGGAGCGGGTAGTAATCAGCATCTGATTGACATCGGCAACTGTTCGCAAAATACTTCTGAGATATTTTTCGTTTAGATACGCCTCTTCAAGTTTTAGACTTTCATTATAAAGATGCTCTGTTTTTTCATCTATTTTTTCTTCCAACGAATCGTTCAGCGTTTCCAATTTTTGTTGCGTATCACGCAATTTTGCATTTATCCGTGCAATGTACAAAACGATAAACTGCGATACAATCAACCCCAATAATGCGATAACAACGTAATACCAATACTGCTTGATAAATGAGATAAATACATCCTCTCTAAAATGCTTGTACGGTCCCATTTCAAGCTCTCTTAGACACTCATGAATACTCTGATAATCCAGCGGAATCGTCCATCCCATACTCTTAGATGCTTGTGCCGCTTCTGATCCCTGTGGCATCGAGATGAGTGCTACCGCTACTCTCTCCGCTAATGCGTTTGAAGTATGTTTTGTCGTCGCTATCGGCCACTCTGGATACAAACGTGTACTGGTTTGATAAAAGAAATCGGGATAATTTTTTCGCTCCAAAAGGGTAAAATCATCTAACTTTATTTTACCCTCAGCCGCCATACGCTCTAACGTATCGGTTCGAACCGTTCCCGCATCCGCTTTTCCGTCCAAAACTGCAAATACAGCCGACTCATGGGTACCGTAGAATGTCGTTTTTAAATCCTTTTCGCTTATCCCTCGTTCCTTGAGTTCTCGCAGTGCCATGATCCAACCACCGAACGATTCAGCATCCACCGCGGCAAATTTCTTGTTTTTTAAATCTTCGATACTCTCTATAGTTGTATTAGAAGTACGCTTGAATATGACACCTCCAAATTCGGTTTGTGATTTACCGTTGAAATCTTTATTTTTAAGGGTCGCAATTCTTGAAATACCGAAACTACTTTCCAGATCAACATAATAAGCGGAATTCGTAATGACAAAATCGATCTTTTTATCTCGCAGATAGGGGAGGAACTCTTCAAAGCGCAGAGGGATAATATGAAAATCGTATTCCGGAATTGTCGTGTTCAGATATGTAGCTGTCGGATCCCACATCATATGGGTTGACTCATAGTTTTTATGTGCCAATACTCCGATATATACCGTTTCTTTTGCAGATAAAGAGACGGAAAGGAGAAAAATAAATAATGATAAAAACACAACTTTTAATTTTTTCATTCGTTCATTATATCGCAATGAAAAATTATTTTTTCTTTTATGGATATCAATAGAGTGAAAATATATTTAAAATGAGAGTTAAATTTTGCAGAAGAATATAATTGCCCCTGAACGGGGCAAGAGGAGAAAGAGAATCTCTTAGCTGTTACGCTTTTTGATGATCTCTTCAGCAACGTTACGTGGAACTTCTTCGTAATGATCGAATTCCATAGAGTAACTTGCACGTCCTTGAGTCGCTGAACGAAGGTCAGTTGAGTAACCGAACATTTCAGACAATGGTACGAACGCGTCAACAATTTTATTACCTGAACGGTCACCCATGTTGTTAACTTGTCCGCGACGACGGTTAAGGTCACCGATAACGTCACCCATGAAGTTCTCAGGAACTTCAACTTCGACTTTCATCATAGGTTCAAGGATAGCTGGGTTAGCTTTACGACAACCCTCTTTGAATCCCATAGAAGCAGCGAGTTTAAACGCCATCTCATTCGAGTCAACCTCGTGGTATGAACCATCATACAATGCAACTTCAACGTCCTCAATCGGATAACCGGCAAGGATACCTTTTTGCATAGCTTCTTTACACCCTTTTTCAACGGCAGGAACGTATTCTTTAGGAATAACCCCACCTTTGATTTCGTTGTGGAAGATATAACCAGTACCAGGTACGCCCGGCTTGATACGGAGATATACGTGACCGAATTGTCCACGTCCACCTGATTGTTTCGCGTATTTGTACTCTTGGTTAACTTCAGCACGGATTGACTCACGGTATGCAACTTGTGGTGCACCGACTTCCGCTTCAACTTTGAACTCACGGAACATACGGTCAACAAGAATCTCAAGGTGAAGCTCACCCATACCAGAGATGATCGTTTGACCCGTTTCTTCGTCAGTGTGAACACGGAAAGATGGATCTTCTGCCGCTAGTTTTGCTAACGCGATACCCATTTTTTCTTGGTCTACTTTAGTTTTAGGCTCAACCGCAACCGAGATAACCGGCTCAGGGAAGTGCATACGCTCTAGTACTAGACGTTCGCGCTCATCACAAAGTGTATCACCAGTCGTTGTGTCTTTAAGACCTACAACCGCACCGATTTCACCTGCGTAGAGAGATTTGATCTCTTCACGTTTGTTCGCGTGCATTTTAACGATACGTCCAATACGCTCTTTTTTACCTTTGATGGTGTTATAAGCATACGTACCTGATTCAAGAACACCACGGTAAACACGTACGAAAGTAAGCTGTCCAACAAATGGGTCAGTCATGATTTTAAATGCAAGACCGGCGAATGGAGCATCGTCTGTTGATTCAACATCAACTTCAATCTCTTCATCATCTTCCATGGTCCCTTTGATAGCCGCAACTTCCAAAGGTGATGGTAGGTAATCAACAACCGCATCAAGAAGAGTTTGAACCCCTTTGTTTTTAAACGCAGTTCCACATGTCATAGGAATGATTTCCATTTTAAGACATCCGGCTTTAATCCCGCGCATGATCTCTTCGTTGCTAAGTTCACCCTCTTCGAAGAATTTCTCCATCAAAGAATCGTCACCCTCAGCAGCCGCTTCCATCAATTGAGCACGGTATTTGTTAGAAACTTCTACCATATCCGCAGGAATTTCTGCTTCATGATAGTTTGAACCCATTGCTGCATCTTCATCCCAAAGGATTGCTTTCATTTTAACGAGATCGACGATCCCTTTAAATTGATCTTCCGCACCGATTGGAAGTTGGATAGCGATTGGATTCGCTTTAAGACGTGCACGGATTTGCTCTTCTACGTTGTAGAAATCAGCTCCCGTACGGTCCATTTTGTTAACGAAAACCATACGAGGAACCCCGTAACGGTTTGCTTGACGCCATACTGTTTCAGATTGTGGTTGAACCCCACCAACAGCACAGAAAACAGCTACAGCACCATCAAGTACACGCATAGAACGCTCAACTTCAATGGTGAAGTCAACGTGGCCCGGAGTGTCGATGATATTGATTTGTTTGCCGTTCCATTCACAGGTTGTTGCAGCAGAAGTGATCGTGATACCACGCTCTTGCTCTTGCTCCATCCAGTCCATAGTTGCAGCACCTTCGTGAACCTCACCGATTTTGTGTGATACACCGGTGTAGAACAAGATACGCTCAGTTGTGGTCGTTTTACCCGCGTCAATGTGAGCGGCGATACCGATGTTTCTTACGTCTTCAAGTTTATGGGATCTTGCCATGAAATAGCCCTTAATAGAGTTTATAGTAGATAGGGGAATGATAACCCGAGAGGGTCATCAAAAGGTTACGAATATCTTACCAGCGATAGTGAGCGAACGCTTTATTCGCTTCAGCCATTTTGTAAGTATCTTCTTTACGTTTGAAAGCTGTACCTTTGTCGTTTGCAGCATCTGATAATTCATTTGCCAAACGCTCTGCCATAGTGCGCTCGTTACGTTTGCGTGCCGCATCGGTTAACCAGCGGATTGCAAGAGATAGTTGGCGTACAGGACGAACTTCTACTGGAACTTGGTAGGTCGCTCCACCCACACGGCGGCTTTTTACTTCGATAACTGGTTTGATGTTCTCAATCGCAGTGTTGAATACTTCGATACCTGTTTTTTCACCACGTGAACCCATGATATCCAATGCACCGTACATGATTTTTTCAGCGGTACTTTTTTTACCATCCCACATGATCTTGTTGATGAACTTGGTCAAAATTTTTGAACCATGAACCGGGTCAGGCATAATTTCGCGAACGGGCGCTTTTCTTCTTCTCATAATGTTTCCTT
>NZ_JAFLKV010000146.1 GCF_019163035.1 Sulfuricurvum sp. | reverse complement strand
ACCTTGTCGTATGATCGCTCCGGTTATCGAAGAGTTGGCAGCCGAATTTGAAGGAAAAGCAAATATCTGTAAAGTAAATACGGATGAAGAACAAGATATCGCAGTTAAATACGGTATCCGCTCTATCCCGACAATCCTTTTCTTCAAAAACGGCGAAGTCGTTGAACAAATGGTCGGTGCCGCTTCTAAACAAGCATTTGCTGACAAACTAAACGCATTACTGTAATCTACTCTTGACCCTTTCGGGTCAAATTTCTCCCTCCTTTTATCTTCTCTAAAACTTTTCTAAAACGATTTTGTTTATAACTCCCCTTTGGCAGGGTTTAACTACAAAAGAGTATGATATATCAAATTAAAAGCGGAGGCTTTAGGATATGCTGGATTGTGCAATTATCGGGGGAGGTCCCGCAGGGCTTACCGCAGGATTATATACCACACGGGGTGGTTTGGATAATGTCACGATGTTTGAGAAAGGGATGCCCGGTGGCCAGATTACGATGAGTTCCGAGATTGAAAACTATCCGGGAGCCACGGCACATAATTTGAGTGGGATGGACTTTATGACTCCGTGGCCGGAGCAGTGTCAACGCTTCGGGCTCAAGCATGAAATGAGCGAAGTAACTCGCGTATCGCGACGCGAAGACGGTATTTTTATGATTCAAAAGTCGGACGGCTCATCCGATGAGGCCAAAAGTGTCATCGTCTGTACGGGTTCTGCTCCAAAGCGTGCCGGATTTGCAGGAGAAGATGCTTTTTTCGGGCGCGGGGTGAGTACATGTGCTACGTGCGACGGATTTTTCTACAAAAACAAAGAGGTCGTGGTGATCGGCGGGGGTGATACGGCGCTCGAAGAAGCGCTTTATTTGGCAAAAATTTGTACCAAAGTTTATTTGATCCATCGTCGTGATAGTTTTCGCTCGGCTCCTAATACGGTTGCACGGATCAAAGAGACAGCCAATATCGAGTTGGTGTTGAATGCTATTCCCGAAGAGGTATTCGGTGGTGCGATGGGAGTTGATGGGATTCGTGTGAAACTCGAAGACGGTTCACTGCGTCAAATCGATGTTCCGGGAGTATTCGTATTTGTTGGTAATAATGTCAACAATCAAGTGTTGATCCAAGAAGACGGTTCTTTTTTATGTGACATGACTCTTTGGGGAGAAGTAAAAGTCGATCTCAGTATGAAAACATCCGTTGCAGGATTGTTTGCAGCGGGAGATATGCGTGCAGAAGCTCCAAAGCAAGTGGTTTGTGCGGCGGGTGACGGTGCTGTTGCCGCGTTACAAGCGATAGCGTATGTAGACGGACATCATTAATATTTTCAAGAGCATTTACACCCTTTTTAAAGACGAAGAGGGTAAAATATCACTACTTAAATGTTTAAACAGGGATATAAATGATTAGAGCAGGTGTATTTGGCGCTGGCGGGCGTGTCGGAAAGCTGTTGATTGATGATTTGCACCAAGAAAACGAGATCTCATTGGGTGCAGTTTATGTCCGAAATGAGCTAAATTTTTCGATTGATCCTTCGGTTTTAGTAACGAACGATATGGGGACTTTGCTCAACGGGTCTGATGTTATTATCGATTTTTCATTGCCGGAAGCAACACAGCTTTTATTGGAACGTGCGATTGAACATCCTACTCCGTTGGTAATCGGAACAACAGGGCTTGATACCCATCAGATGAATCTCCTCAAAACCGCGAGTGAGTCGATGCCGATTTTGTATGCAACCAATATGTCTCTCGGTGTTGCTTTGCTCAATAAACTGGTTCATATAGCGGCAAAAACACTTGATGGTTTTGATATCGAAATTGTGGAACAGCACCACCGTCATAAAAAAGATGCTCCGAGCGGTACCGCGCTTACCCTCGCGCATTCGGCAGCTACAGCTCGTGATCTTGATCTTGATGCGGTACGTGTCAGCGGGCGTAACGGCAACATCGGAGAGAGAACCAAAGATGAAATCGCGGTGATGGCATTGCGCGGCGGTGATATCGTCGGTCGGCATACGGTCGGATTTTATAATGATGGCGAATTTGTCGAATTGCATCACACGGCGACGAGTCGTAACACCTTCTCCAAAGGTGCTATTCGTGCGGCAAAATGGTTGGTCGGAAAACCAAACGGTCTCTACAGTATCCAAGACTGTTTAGAATTAGCGTAAGGAAGTAAAAGTGCGTAGCTTAAATGAAAAATGTGCAGTTGTCGGTATTTTCGACCATCCCGAAGCGTCAAAACTCGCTTACTTCTCTCTTCATGCTCTTCAGCATCGTGGACAAGAAGCGGCAGGTATCAGTACCAGTGATGGGGGAAAACTCTACACGATTAAAGATCGCGGTCTTGTAACCCAAGTATTTGATACCCAAAAACTCAATACCCTAAAAGGGAACATGGCGATAGGCCATACCCGCTACTCTACCGCAGGGGATGACTCTATTCTCGATGCACAGCCGGTATTTGCCCGTTATGACTTGGGGGAGATGTCGATTGTTCATAACGGAAATCTCACCAATGCCAAAGAGGTGCGTGATGCCCTCATTAAAAAAGGGGCGATTTTTCAAACCTTTATGGATACTGAAAATTTGATCCATTTGATCGCGAAAAGTGATCAGCATCATTTGACGGATCGTATCATCGATGCGGTTAAAAAGATTGAGGGGGCCTATTCACTCGTCTTTTTGAGTCGCTCTAAAATGTTTGCAATGCGTGATCCTCACGGTTTCCGACCTCTTAGTCTCGGGCGTGTGGGAGATGGATATGTTGTTGCGTCAGAAACATGTGCGTTTGATCTCATCGGTGCGGAGTACATCCGTGACGTGGAACCGGGTGAATTGCTGATTTTCGAAAAAGGGAAAGCGCCCAAATCGATCAAAGTATTCGAACCTACTCCGAAACACTGTATTTTTGAATATGTCTATTTTGCTCGCCCTGACTCAAACGTTTATACCCAAAACGTCTATGAGATGCGTAAAGCGATGGGGAAAGCCCTTGCAGTAGAGCAACCGATTGAAGCCGATATGGTTGTTCCTGTACCTGATGGCGGTGTCCCTGCCGCAATCGGTTACTCACAACAAAGCGGTATCCCGTTTGAGATGGCAATTATGCGTAATCACTACATTGGTCGTACTTTTATCGAGCCGACCCAAGAGATGCGTGATTTGAAAGTCAAAATGAAACTCTCTCCGATTAACGATTTGATCCGTGGAAAGCGTCTTATTGTAATTGACGATTCTATTGTTCGCGGAACAACAAGCCGACAAATTGTCCGTATGCTCAAAGCCGCCGGAGCCGCAGAAGTACATATGCGTATCTCTAGCCCACCGACAACCGATCCGTGTTACTACGGTGTTGATACCCCTGATAAAGAGAAACTAATTGCTGCGAATATGACTAATGCTGAGATTTGTGCATTTATCGAAGCTGATTCCCTTGGTTATTTGAGCAATGAAGCACTTCTGAAGAGTGTTAATGGCAAAGAAGAGAATTATTGTACGGCTTGCTTCACCGGCAAATATATTATTTAAAAGCATCTTTTATGCGGGAACAGATTTTTACCTTTGGGCAATATTTGCATCGTAAATTCGGAGTAAAAATCTCAAAAGTTCCCGTCTCTATCTCCGGCTTTACTTGCCCAAATATCGACGGTACGGTTGCCAAAGGGGGATGTACTTTTTGTGAAAATGATTCTTTTAGCCCCAGTTTGGATCATACTCGCGAGCTTAAAGGTTTTTTTCTCAATCTTCATTCAACTTCTAATCCAAATTTAGAGAAACAGCTTCAGCAGTTAGAATGGCAGTTTAATGCTCTTTCTAAGCGTTTACAAGAAGAGAAGAGAGCTGAGAAATATATGGTCTATTTCCAGAGTTTTACGAACACATACGCCCCTTTCGATACCCTCAAAGCCCTTTATGAAAAAGCTCTCTCGTTTGAGAATGTGGTTGGTCTTAGTATTGGAACCCGTTCAGACAGTATCAGTGATGAAACATTTAAATACCTTGCAGAGCTTTCCAAACAAACGGAAATATGGATCGAGTTCGGGATACAATCGATTTATGATGAGACACTGGAGCGGATCAATCGGGGACACGACAGTGCTAATGTCAAAGAGGCAATTCTCAAAGCGAAATTGTATGGGCTTAATGTTTGTGGTCACCTTATCTTCGGTCTTCCTAATGAGAGTAAAGAGATGATGTTGGAAACGGCGAAAGAGGCGTATTCTTTAGGGATTGATTCAGTTAAATACCATCCTCTCTATGTGGTTAAGCGCACCGCATTGGCGAATGAGTATGCCAGAGGAGAGTTTGAGCCGATAAGCGAATCACTCTATTGTGACGTACTTAGAGAAGCATTACTTCTCAAACCCTCACACGTTAGTGTTCAGCGTATCAGTGCAGGGATCGATGATGAAAGTTTAATCGCCCCGTTATGGTGCAAAGATAAGAATGAACAAATCCGGAAGATCAATAAATCATTGGAATTGATTGGATTAAAGTACTGAAAAATTAATAACTAGCTTTGGCAGTTACACTAAATGTCGCATTGCTAAAATGCGACGGGTAATCCATCATGATAGTAAATGTTTTAGCTTTTCCGGGATTTAAATACTCTGCAATCATATGCTCTTCGACAATATTTTGACGTTTAAAGTTGGGGTTACCCCCCTCATATATTTCATTAAAGACAGAGGGTTGAGTAAATATAGAGTCTTTTCCAGCTCCTCCACCTTGTGTGTTATTGAGTTTTACAAGTGCCACGATATTTGCAACTGGAAATTCCCCGACATTTCGAACCGTCCCCTTAATCAGTATCTGTTCGGATTGATAATAACGAACCTTATCAAGGTTGGATACTTCAACAAGATAAACATTTTCATTGATCGCTTTCCAACTGAATACGCCGATTAAAATAAGTATGAGCGTTATGGTAGTAAGAATGGAAAATTTTGAATTGGTTCGAAGGGATAGAATCATTCCGAGGATAAATAAGAGGCCCAATACCCCTACCAATAGATAATGCCAAGGTGTTAACGGACTCATCTACATTCTCCCTTTATAGTAATATTATATTCTTTGTCATATCGAAACGGCTCGACAAAAAGTTTAAAAGGTACCGATTCACCCGGCGCTATTGTTTTTGTAAGAGTCAACGATCCCTTTTTAAAAGGAACATACGGGTAAAGGTGATTGAGATATTTATAGTGGCTTACCTTGTGGACACCTGCGTATATCGTGCACTCTTTAAAGGAGCGTTTTGACGTATTGTTAATGTCCCCTTTTATCAATAAAGCTTCAGTGAATTCCAGTGCTTTTACTTTATGGAGGATTATTTTATTTTTAAAGAGGTAGTGATGAAGTTGTATATATCCGACGACTGATCCTGCCGTCAAAACGCTAAAAGCTAAAATAACAAAGACTATAGCAAAAGCCATCTTATGCCGTAGGGCAATCGCCAGTACCAATAATAAGAGAAACAGGACAAATATTCCTCCAAACAGGAGGTAATCGTAGATTATAAGGTGATGGATAAAATCGATTATTTTTGCTTTCATTTTTCCCTAGCGTTTTTCTCCGCAATACCGCTCATCCCAAATCGTCGGGCAAGCTCTTGTTTGACGCGGTCGGGAGAGATATTTTTGTGCCCCAATGCAACGAGGACATGATAGACTAAATCGGCACATTCGTAAATAATTTCATCTTCATTGCCGTCTTTGATCGCGAAGCTGAACTCTCCCGCTTCTTCGACCACTTTTTTGAGGATCGTATTATCCCCGCTGCTAAGAAGTTTTGCAGTCCAAGAGGTTTTAGGGTCAGCATTTTTGCGGCTTAGGATCGTGTGGTAAAGCTCATCGATTATGCCATAAGTAGATGCTGTGTCGATTTGAGGCTCGCTGATGGTATTACCCGTTTCGATGTTCGTAAAGAAACACGATTTCCGTCCGGTATGACATGCTACTCCCTCTTGGCGAATAATAAGAAGGAGGGTATCATTATCACAATCGAGGAGAAATTGTTCAATGTGTTGCAGATGACCGCTCGATTCCCCTTTTTTCCAAAGACGCTGTTTAGAACGGGAATAATAGTGGGCGATTCGCGTCGAGAGGGAGAGTTCTAAGGCTTTACGGCTCATGTACGCCATCATCAGCACTTCGAGTGTTGTTGAGTCTTGGACGATGACAGGGAGGAGCTCTGATTTTCCCCAGTCGATTTGATCAAGATTCATTGTTTATTTCCCTGCAGAACTTATTTTTTGGCTATCGCCGCTTTTGGTATCGAGCCAAATATTAGGCGTTGATCCCCCTGGGGTAAGGAAAATTTTAGCATCTTTGTTCTCTTTGAGTGCTTCGTTAAATTTACCTTGAACTTGGATTTGCTCCAATTTTAACAATCCAGGAGTGAGTGACGCGCCGATGAGATGGTTGGCTTTGGCTTGCGCTTGCGCTTGGATGGTAATAGCGTTGGCACTACCTTGTGCTTCCGTCTCTTTTTTGAATGCTTCTTGTTTTGCACGCTCAACATCTTGTTGGGCACGCTCTACCTCTTGTTTGGCGACTTGAACCCGCTCAATTTGATCTTTAACTTTTTGAGGAAGACCGATTTCGCGGAGTTGGATTGACTCAAGTTGTGCCGGAGCATTTTTTTGTCCCTCAACCGTTTTGCGGATACCCGCCTCGATTTGCGTAGCGATAGCATTACGCATAATTGGGAGATTTTCTGCTTCATACTGACCGACAACATTTCGGACAACATCACGGGCTACAGGATCGATGATTTTATCTTCCCAACTAAATCCCCAATTAGAGATTGTTTTTGCCGCTAATTGTGCGTTAAGACGGTATTGAACGGTGATATCGATGGAGACAGGAAGCCCCCGCTTATCCAAAACAGCAATGGCCGGTTTAAGGAGAATGCCATCACCCGCAGTGGAAGCACGATCGATTTTATCGGCATAGTTGATGATACGCACTTTGGTATCGACAATATAGATTTTTTGGATCAAAGGGATCATAAAATGAAGTCCAGGCATAAGAGCTTGATCACTGTATCTTCCGTTTGTAGAGAGGATACCGCGCTCACCCTCTGTGATAATGATGAACGGTTTAGCCAAAACGAGGAGTAAAATAAACCCGCCGATAGCCCATAGCATTCCCGCTTTTTGGCCGTTCATGTTGAAATCAAACTTTGGCGGTTTAGGAGCATTAAATCCGCCCCCTTTGCTTGCCTCTTCTTTTTTCTTTTTATTAAAATAGTCGTTCATATCACTTGCCATAATTTTCCTTTTACAATAAATCTCCAGCATTTATGCTGGCAACTTTAGGGGGTTACAAGGGACAAAATTGTCCCTGCCACTGAAATGGACTCACGTGCCCTTTGGGTATTGCCCGTTTTAGTGTTTTAATCTATATACGTGAGATAGTGTTCAAAGTCAGGGTTACGCCCATAAACGATGTCGAAATAGCCGTTTTGTAGTTTTTCGGTTAACGGTCCTCGACCACCTGCACCGAGAACACGCGCATCCACTTCACGAATCGGAGTAAGCTCTGCCGCCGTTCCGGTGAGGAACGCTTCATCGGCAACGTAGATCTCTTCACGGGTGATTTTTCTACGGGTTACTTTGATCCCCATTTTTTCTGCCATTTCGATAACCGTTTTTTGGGTGATCGATACGAGAGAGTTGTCGTTTGGAGGGGTAATTAGCTCGCCGTCTTTGATGAGGAAAAACGAGGCTCCGCTCGCTTCGGCAACGTACCCTTCATCATCGAGGAGTAACGCTTCATCGTATCCCGCTTCAACTGCTTCAAATTTTGCCATTTGGCTGTTGAGGTAGTTTCCGACCGCTTTGGCTTTACCCATGTTTGATTTGTTGTTCGGACGGCTGAACGATGAAATTTTAAGACGAATCCCTTTTTTCATCCCTTCTTCACCGAGATAAGCGCCCCATTCCCATGCTGCTACGGCAACTTCGACGGGAGCATCTTTGTGATAAATCCCCATAACGCCGTATCCGAGATAAACGATAGGGCGGAGATAGACGTTTTCACCGGTAAAACCGTTTTCACGAATAAGATCAATTTGAGCTTGGTTTAGCTCTTCGAGTGTGTAAGGAACATTCAAAAGGGTCATTTTTGCCGATTCGAGGAGACGTTTCGTGTGGTCGTTCAAACGAAAAATCGCGTATCCTTTTGGGGTCTTGTAGACCTTTGTCCCTTCGATAACACCGTTTCCATAATGCAATGTGTGGGCAAGGACGTGAATTTTTGCGTCATTCCATGCAACAAGATTACCGTTCATCCAAATGTATTTGGCTTCGTTCATAGGGAAAATCTCCAAAAGAAAAATTGGGAGATTTTAGCGTGAAAGGGGTTTAATGTTTATTAAGATAAAGATAATTCCCGCAATCGCGGGAAAGATTAATGGGAGGGGGTGTTAATCATCCAAATCGAAAACACATCGAGGTAATCCCAAAACGATTGGATGTATTCTGGGTTTACCCCTTCTGCTTCAAGTGCAGGGAGTAAAACGCCGTAAAATTCGAGCCATCTTTGGCGTCCGTGCTCATCGATACGAAACGGTGCATGACGACCGACCATACGAGGCTCACCCCGTGTTTGGGCAAAATAATCAGGTCCTCCGCAGATTTGGATGAGAAAATCGGCGGCGTGTTTTTTGGCAGCTGAAAAATCTTCTTCGTCATTCACAGGGAACAAAAACGAGATATCGCTGTTGCGGATCATCTCATAATGATCATCGACTAATTTGCGAAAACGCTCTTCGCCCACTTGGAAAAAGAATCCCGGATGAGGTTTGGTAACGGGAGGACGAACCCCTAGAGCACCGTCGGTAATTTTAAGTTCTAGCATGATGATCCTCTGCGTATTTTTGAGACACATTCTAAAGAGAAGATGAAAAGAAAGAGCTTAAACTCTCCTCTGCGTTCTCTTTTTAGGTGATGATTTGTATAATTGAAACATAATTTAATGGCGGAGACGAATAATGGATGCACACGTTTGGATGGGGTCACGTCAGGTTGTAACTTCCTGTTACACGGAGCGTCTCAGCCCGTATGACGGACGTGTTGTTTCACGTGCGGCGGAGTGCAGTGCAGAGGATGCTCATCAGGCACTTAATATCGCCAAACGTGTCGCAAAATCTGCGAAAAAAACTCCGCTTCATCAGCGATGTGCATGGTTGTTGGATGTCGCATCTAAACTCCGCCAACAGCGAGAGGAATTCGCAAACGTTTTATGCGATGAGGTAGGCAAACCGATCGCCTATGCACGGATCGAAGTTGATCGCTGTATTGAGACGATTACCCTCTCAGCCGAGACGATGCGCACCATGCACGGCGAGACGATCAACACCGATGCGATGAGCAGTGGAAGAGCGGCTCATGCCTACTGGCGACGAGAAGCGGCGGGTGTCGTTGTCGCAATTACCCCCTTTAACTTTCCGCTTAACCTAGTCGCCCATAAACTCGCACCTGCATTGGTCGCGGGGAATACGGTTGTTCTCAAGCCGACACCTGAAGCTCCTCTTTGTGCTTATAAGCTTGCCAAACTTTTTATCGAAAGCCCTTTTGCAACGCCTGATGCTTTGAGTGTTGTCTATGGTGATGCCGAAGTGGGGAGTGCGTTGGTGGGCAGTGACATCCCCCGTGTCATCAGTTTTACCGGATCGGTAAGTGTTGGCAATATCATTACAAAAAGTGCAGGGATTAAAAAAGTTTTCTTAGAACTCGGCGGTAATGCGGCAACCTATATCGATACGAGTGCTGACCTTGATTATGCTGCCTCACGGTGTGCTATCGGCGCTTTTGTCAACTCGGGACAGGTGTGTATTTCATTGCAACGTATTTATGTAGAGAGTAGCATTTACGATACTTTTGCCGCTAAAATGGGAGATGCTACCGCAAAATTGATTGTCGGTTCGCCGTACAATGACGATACCTTTTTAGGACCGTTGATTAACGATGAAGCGGCCGAGCGGGCAATGAGCTGGGTGGAGAGTGCGATGGAAGAGGGGGCTCGTCCTCTCACTCCGCCGCACTGTGAAGGGCGAATTTTTTATCCGTGTGTGATGGCAGATGTGACTGAGTCGATGAAAATTGTTTGCGAAGAGGTATTTGCTCCCATTGTGAGCTTGGTACGGGTGAATGGAATCGATGATGCAATCACACGGATGAATAATTCACCGTATGGATTGCAGTTCTCGGTTTTTACGAATAACCTTGCCCATGCGACCAAGGCGATTGATGAACTCGATGCAGGTGGGGTCGTCATCAACGATATGCCGACACTGCGTTTCGATATTCAGCCTTATGGCGGTGTGAAACTGAGCGGTGTCGGACGCGAAGGCCCCCGTTTTGCCATCGAAGAGTTTACAGAAATTAAATCCATAGTAATTTTATAAAAAGGTATTAAAAATGTTAGAAGTAGGAAGTGTATCTCCTGATTTTTGTTTGAGTAACCAAGACGACGTAGAGATTTGTTCTCGCGATTTGCGCGGTAAATGGATTGTATTGTATTTTTACCCGAAAGACTCTACTCCGGGGTGTACTACCGAAGCGTGCGAGTTTAGTACAGCGATGGATGAGTATGATGATATGGGGGCAATTATCCTCGGTGTGAGTGCCGATAGCACCAAATCCCACCGTAACTTTATCGAGAAAAAATCACTCGAAATTACCCTTCTCAGTGATCCGACGACGCAGATGATGCAAGACTACGGCGTATGGGCGATGAAAAAGAACTACGGCAAAGAGTATATGGGTATCGTCCGCTCAACGTACATTATCGATCCAAAAGGAATCGTCAAAGCGGCATGG
>NZ_JAFLKV010000140.1:3315-11049 GCF_019163035.1 Sulfuricurvum sp. | reverse complement strand
TCGTCGTGTTCATCGAACAGCTCATACACTCTCCCTTATACTGGATATAGAGTTCGTGTTCCCCATCTACCTCTTTGAGATCGATCACTTCAACATCCCCATGGTCAGCTTTGAGTGTCGGGCGGATGTACTCTTCGAGGATCGATTCAATACTGCGGAGTTTTTGTACCAAACTCATAGCATTGAAGTTTCCGTCCCCTTTGGCTTCTTTGATCTTTTTACTGATTGCCTCTTTTTGCAGTTCAGCCGTGATTTCGGCGAGCATATCGACGAGGTAGACATCTTTTTTCTCATGTCCACCGGGTTTGATACACGATTTACAAAAGCCGCCCGCTTTGGTGTAGTCGGTGATAGCTTCAATCGTTTCAAGCTTGTTCAAACGGATCACCTCTTTGAGGGTATCGAGACTCACACGGGCACATTCGCACACGATAAATTCGGTCTCGAACTCCGCCATATCGACCCCTTTATAGATCGATGCCGCTTTTTTGATCACATCATACGCCATAACGGAACAGTGCATTTTTTGCCCAGGAACCGCAGGGATATCTTCCTCGTCACGGAGCGCTTTTTCCACATCGATATTGGTAATTTTGAGCGCTTCATCGACCGTTTTTTCCATACAAAGCTCCGCCATCATGTCAGAACTGGCGATTGCCGTTCCGCATCCGAAACTTTTAAATCTACTTTTTACAATAACATCATTTTTAGGATCGATCATCCAGTAGAGTCGCACCGCATCCCCACAGCTTTCAGCACCGAAATCGGCAATAATCAGTTTTTTATCCGCAGCATCCGCTTCTTCTTGGGTAATCTCGCCCATATTGATCGGATCGTTCATCCGTCGTTGTACTTCGCTTGAATACTCTTCCCATAATGCTCCGCCGATTAATGTATCTCGTGCCATTGTTTTCCCCTTGATCGATGATAATATTCTCTTCATTGCAATAGCTGTTCTTATCCACAAATGACAATTTTGTAGCACTTATAATCAAGAACGCTCTATGCACCCCAACTTCATAGCCGTTGATTATTTTATAAGCAATGAGTTGGTGAATACTCTCACCGATTCAACTTATAATGACACATCAACAAACCATATTAAAGGGGTCCAAAATGGTCCAGATTACCGCTGTATTTAACCGCCACTGCTTAAACGATGTTCTTCGTGAACTTTTTGATAATGAAATCGAAGGAGTTACCGTTACCGAAGTCATCGGAAAAGGTTCCCTCGGAATTGCTGAAAAAAACAACGCACCCGATTTGTATCCGAAAGTAATGGTCATTATCGTCGTCTCCAACGATAAAACCAAAGAGGTCACAATGGAAGCAATCCGCGCCCACACACAAGATTTAGGTCACGGTGCAGGTAAAATCTGGGTCACTCCGGTACTCGAAGTTGAGCGTATCCGTACAGGGGAGAAAGACGAAGTAGCTCTTACACAACCAACCCCGCGTGCAATCCCTAAAACCAATACTTTCTTCACCGCTGTCGATACCCCATCGAGCTAATAGCGCTATAACTTCCGCAATACCTTTGCGTTGCGGAGGATCAATGGCATATTTCTCAACTATATTTATCTATAATATCGCCCAATAAATTATTAGGAAATAGTATGGATTTAAAACAACAATTAATCGATTTCGGATGCGGGATAGAGTTTGTCGAGATCGCGTTAGGATATACCCAATTTTATCAACCAGATCAAGAGATTGAAACTTTTATCGAATATGTCGAAGAAGAACATGCCAAAGTTGAAGAAGCAGAAGCGCTCAAAGAAATGGAAAATGAAACTATCAAACCATCCGATCTAAATGAAGCCTTTAAAATCTTTGAAGAGGAAGAGGAGCTTTTGGAGAAACAAAGCTGATCTTTATTTATTTGCGTGATAATTCTCTCAACATACGTCCCCCACTTCTTTATAATGTGCAAGTGGGGAAGTGCTTATGACTCCTAATAACAAATTTCACTTATCGTATCAAAACCAAATTGATCTTCTCAAAAATCGCGGTCTTATCATCAATGATGAAGATTTTGCCATCGCTAAAAAGTCAACATAATCATTCACAAAATTCCTTTTTCCCGTATTACGTAACAGAAATCTATATTAGATTAAAAATAGTGAATTTTTGATACTATAGTTTGAAAATATACATAGTGAGTTTCATAATGGCAATTCCAAGAGTTTTTATTAGTTCGACATGTTATGACTTAAAGCATATTAGAGAAAGTCTCAAATATTTTGTAAAAACTGTCGGTTATGACCCTGTTTTATCTGATGACGGTGATGTTTTCTATAATCCTTCAGCACATACACATGATTCTTGCATCAAAGAAGTCGAAACCTGTCAGCTTTTTATATTAATTATTGGAGGTAGATACGGCGGAACTTTTGTGGGTAAAGAAACCTCAATTACTAACAATGAGTACAAAGAAGCGATTAAAAACAACATTCCCGTTTTCGCTCTCATTGAAAATGCTGTCTATTCAGATCATCATGTTTTTGCCACAAATAAAAAGAATAACCCTACAATAGCCGACCAAATCGAATATCCAAGTGTTGATAATGTAAAAATTTTTGATTTTATCGATGAAGTACGGAAAAATGTAAAAAATAATGCCATTTTTCCATTTGGAAATTTTTCAGATATTGAAGGATATTTGAAGAAACAGTGGGCTGGTATGATGTATGATTTTCTACTCCAACGAAACAGTGAAGATGCTTCAAAAATCAC
Organism: Sulfuricurvum sp.; assembly: GCF_019163035.1. GTDB lineage: Bacteria > Campylobacterota > Campylobacteria > Campylobacterales > Sulfurimonadaceae > Sulfuricurvum. Next base: position 8,313 of record NZ_JAFLKV010000140.1, on the reverse strand, counting down.
TAATAGACTTTTAGATGATCTATCATTAGCAACAAAAAAATCACAAGAGTTAATCAAAGTTTTGTTAAAAGCCACCAATTCAGACGAAGCAGAAAAAGCGATTGAACAAATAGATTATAAAGTTGAAGCAGAAAATTTTGTACGCTTAATCCAAGATACTTTTAGTATACCATTTCTTAGATACACGACAATCGATGAATTAAAAGCAATAGACTTAAATCAAAATACATGGTGGAGCTTCCTTGAAAAAACGAATGATTTTTTTACTGAAGAGTGGGATGAGGAGGAAGGATTTGGTGTTGTCTTGTGGATTAGAGATCAGGGCGTAGGACTTGGAATCAAAAGTTATACAAATGGGAAACCTACAACCATAGCTCATCCGAAAATAGAACAAGCCTATAATGCGTTAAAAGAAGTCGACGAATCAGTCAGATTTGAAATATACAATAAACTTGTCAATAATAATTCCCTGTTTGATTAATAGTATTATAATGGTGGTCAAGGGTAAATTAGCTTTATATTAACCCTATCAACGCCTCCAACAACACCGGAGGCATAATCACTAGCCCCACTTTCATATACTCACCTATCCGATTTTGACCATGGCTGATTCATTCTTTACTGTTTGTTATTCAGATCGTCATGCTGAACTTGATTCAGCATCTAAATTGTATTTTAGATCCCGTATCAAGTACGGGATGACAAAGAAGAATACTAGAATGAATCAGCCGTGCAATTTTGACCCCTTTGTGCGCCAAAACGTAAAATACTCTGTATAATTCTATTAATAGTACTATTAAGGAGACGATTATGATAGTAATGGCGAATGAAGTCAAGACAAAAGGGGTTTCACTCTTCGATAAACTCTTCGAAAAAGCCGAAGAGGTCATCATAAACGTGCGCGGTAAAAACAAATACGTCGTAATCGATATGGAACGCTATAAAGAACTGCGCGCGATGGAACTCGATAAAGCGTATGATAATGCGATGGCGGACATAAAGGCAGGACGCTATACAACTGATGTAGATGCGCATCTCCGTGAGATTCACGAGTTAGCCAATGAACTATGAAATCCATTTAACCGACGATTACCAAAAAAAAGCCAGAAAATTTATCAAACGTCATAAAGACATGGCATCTCGGTATGACAAAACCATACAGATTTTAAGGGAAAATCCCTATCACCCCTCGTTGCGACTCCATAAATTAAACGGAGAGTTACACGAGTATTATTCCGTATCTATCAATATCGAGTACCGAATTATCATGGATTTTATCGTTGTAGACAAAATCATCATCCCCCTCAACATCGGAACCCACGACGAAGTCTATTAGCTTATTATCAAACCGCAAGCTTATAAGCGCTATAATTGCGAAAAATATAACCTAAGGACTTTGCATTGAGAAGTCATTTTTGTACCGATTTAAGTGAAGCAAACGTAGGCGATAACGTCGTCCTATGCGGTTGGGCGAACAGCTACCGCGACCATGGTGGGATTGTTTTTATCGATTTACGCGATAAAAGCGGTCTGATTCAGCTTGTATGCGACCCTGCTGACAATGCTCATGCTCATAAACTTGCCAGTGAAGTACGTGATGAATTTGTTCTCATCGCTCATGGACGCGTCCGTTCTCGTGGTGAGGGACTGGTAAATCCACGTCTCAAAACAGGTGCTATCGAAGTAGTTGTCGAAGAGCTCATCATCGAAAATCGCTCCGAGCCGGTTCCGTTCGTGATCGGTGACAACACTGTGGGTGAAGAAACTCGCCTTAAATACCGTTACCTTGATCTACGTAATCCACTCATGTACAACACCTTTATGCTCCGATCCAAAGCGGCAATCGCGGCACGTAATGTCCTCGATAAACTCGGATTTTTGGAAGTTGAAACCCCGATTTTGACCAAATCAACCCCTGAGGGTGCACGTGACTATCTCGTTCCGAGCCGTGTACATGAGGGTGAATTCTACGCCCTACCTCAATCTCCTCAGCTTTTCAAACAGCTCTTGATGGTTGGAGGGTTTGATCGTTATTTCCAAATCGCGAAATGTTTCCGTGACGAAGATTTGCGTGCTGATCGTCAACCTGAATTTACCCAAATCGACGTCGAGATGAGCTTCTGTAACCAAGAAGATGTTATCCGTGTTGCCGAAGAACTCATCACGGGTATGTTCGCTAGTGCGGGACACGAAGTCCATACGCCGTTCAACCGTATCAAATACTCCGATGCAATGGAGTGGTACGGTTCAGATAAACCCGACCTCCGTTATGATCTTAAAATGGTCGATGTAATCGATATCTTCGCACGTTGTGACAACGAAATTTTCACAGGGATCGCGGCTAACCCAAAAATGAACCGTATCAAAGCGCTTCGTGTTCCGGGTGCTGATTTGGCATTCTCTAAACGTGAAATGAAAAGCTTCGAAGATTACGTTCGCAAATTCGGGGCTAAAGGTCTCGGTTACTTCCAAATGAAAGAGGATGGTCTCAAAGGACCATTGGAAAAATTCTTTGCTCCTGAAGATTTACAACTCCTCATTGATCGTACCGGTATGGAAGTGGGCGACGTTGTCTTCTTCGGTGCGGGAGATAAAAAAACCGTGTGGGATTATATGGGACGTTTCCGTATCTTCATCGCAGAACATGAAAAAATGAACCTGATCGACAAAGATCGCTTCGAATTTGTCTGGGTTGTTGATTTCCCGATGTTCGAAATCGAAGAGGGTCGTGTCAAAGCCCTTCACCATCCGTTCACCATGCCGCGTGATTTGAACCACGAACACCTCGAAGACATCGAATCGATTGCTTACGATATCGTACTTAATGGAACCGAACTTGGCGGCGGATCGATCCGCATCCATAAACAAGCTCTTCAAGAGCAAATCTTCACCCTCCTCGGTATCGGTGAAGAGGAAGCACAAGAGAAATTCGGGTTCCTCCTCGATGCACTCAAATTCGGAGCACCGCCACACGGTGGTTTCGCTATCGGATTTGACCGTTTCATGATGTTGCTCTCCAAAAAAGATAGCATCCGTGACGTTATCGCGTTCCCGAAAACCCAAAAAGCTTCTTGTATCATGACTCAAGCGCCGAGTCCGGTCGAGTTGACTCAACTTCGTGAGCTCCATATCCGTCTTAGAGAGAGTGCAAAGTAATCATGAAAAAGCTTTTTTTGATTATCGGCGCACCGGGTTCAGGAAAAACGACTGATGCGGAGATTATTGCGGAACGTAACAGTGATGATATTATCCATTACTCTACCGGTGATCTCCTCCGCGCCGAAGTAGCGAGCGGAAGCGAACGTGGACAACTCATCCACAGCTTTATCAGCCGTGGACAGATCGTCCCTATCGAGATCGCGATTGATACGATTACCAGTGCAATCAAAATTGCCCCCTCAGACGTGATCTTGTTCGATGGCTATCCTAGATCATTCGAGCAAATGAGCGAACTCGATAAATACTTGCAAAACGACCACTCCATCGAGCTTGTCAGTGTTATCGAAGTCGTAGTGAGTGAAGAGGTCGCACGAGATCGTGTACTAGGACGTTCTCGCGGTGAAGATGATAAAGAAGAAGTATTTAACAACCGTATGAGTGTTTATACCGATCCTTTAGCGGTTATTCAAGCTTTTTATGAGGAAAAAAATCTCCTCCATAAAATCAACGGCGAACGATCCATCGAAGCGATTGTCGATGAGATGGAACTTTTTATCGAATCAAAAATCTAATTAATAGGAATTAATATGAAAATCATTCTTTTGGGTGCTCCGGGTGCCGGAAAAGGGACACAAGCTCAGTTTTTGACAAAGACATTCGGTATTCCACAAATCTCTACGGGCGATATGCTCCGCGCCGCTATCAAAGCAGGAACCGAACTTGGAACATTGGCGAAATCGTTTATGGATTCGGGCAAACTTGTCACCGATGAGATTATTATCGGTCTTGTTAAAGAACGTATTTTAGAAGACGATTGTAAAAACGGTTTCCTCCTCGATGGTTTCCCACGTACCGTTCCTCAAGCTGACGCTCTCAAAGAAGCAGGTGTAGCAATCGATGCCGTGATCGAGATCGATGTTGCTGATAGCGTTATCGTTGAGCGTATGTCTGGACGCCGTGCCCACCTCGCATCGGGACGTACCTATCATGTCGTTTTCAATCCGCCGAAAGTGGAAGGAAAAGATGACGAAACGGGAGAAGAACTCGTACAACGAGCTGATGATAAAGCCGAAGTAGTACTTGACCGTCTCCGTGTCTACCACGAGCAAACCGCTCCCCTTGTCAACTACTATCAAGGTGTTGCGGCGGCTGATAGCTCTGTAAAATACATCACCATCGACGGAACCCAAAAAATCGATGCGGTTGAGCAAGAAATTCTCACCCAATTAAAATAATTTCTCTTCTCCCCTTCGCGGGGAATCTCGTGTTATAATCCTTGTATGAAAACACCCCACATTTATGCCGTTATTATCGGTTCTGAAATCCTAAACGCCCGTCGTGAAGACAAACATTTTCTCTATATTCGTGATGCCCTGCTCCGTCGCGGTCATACCCTCTTCTCTTCCTTCATCATCAAAGATGATCCCTTATTGATTCATAACACCTTCGCAATGATCAAAAACGATCCTGATGCGGTGATGTTCAGTTTCGGCGGGATCGGTTCAACCCCAGATGATTTGACCCGCCAGATTGCCTCCGATGTCTTCGGTGATGGGGTATTGGTACCTCATGAGCAATTTGCCGGTTATATCATCGAGCGATTCGCAGATGCGGCCTACCCGCACCGTATCCACATGGCAGAACTCCCAAAGAATTCGGGACTGCTCCATAACGTCATTAACAATATGTCGGGCTTTTACCTCGAAGATCGCTTTTTTTTCATGCCGGGATTTCCGGAAATGTCCCACCCGATGGTCGAAGAGGCACTGGAGCGGTTTTATCCCCAAGCCCCAAAGCTCTATCGCCATACGCTCATAGCTCAGACCTCAGAAAATACGT
>NZ_JAFLKV010000140.1:0-3215 GCF_019163035.1 Sulfuricurvum sp. | reverse complement strand
CAAGCCCCAAAGCTCTATCGCCATACGCTCATAGCTCAGACCTCAGAAAATACGTTGATCGATGTCATGGAAGGGTTGGATAAGGGGGTCGATTTTTCGTCATTGCCGATGATGAACGGAGGAAATCCGACGGTAGAGATTTCAGTCGCTTCTACCGACAATGTGCAATGTGATACCAATTTTCAACGCTTTATTGACGCATTAGAATCCAAATCTATCGTTTATAACATAATCAAAAATAATTAGAAATAAACATTTTTTTTAATCTGCCGATTTATCATTACCAAGGAATGAGGAGAGTTGGATGGGAAAGATGAATTTATTAATGATTGGGTTGGGGATAAGTCTCGTAATTTACGTAATATATCGGCATACTTTTTTAAAAAGTCCGAAGAGCAAAATGCCGCCAAAGCCCCATTTCACCCTAAAAATCGAATCTGAATAGAAGAGTTCTAACTATAATGACGCTCGTAGAGTTTATTCTCTCTCGGTGACACTTCCTCTTTTAACGCCTCCAAACGCTCCAACCTCTGCTCCGTCGTCGGATGGGTACGAAACAAATTTGCAAATGAAATATTTTTACCATCAAACGGACTGATAATAAACATATGGGCATTCTCAGGTGTTGCGCCATGAACTTCTCCTCGCGCATTATAATTAGAGAGCTTGATTAACGCATTTTGGAGCCATTCGGGATGCCCTGTGAGATGTGCTGCACCCGCATCCGCCATAAACTCCCGCGAGCGGCTAATAGACATTTGAATCACCGTTGCCGCAATGGGGAGTAAAATAGCCATAACGATCATTAAAATCGGGTTTCCACGACTATTACGACTTCCGAACATCGCCCCAAACTGCAACATATTGGCGATAAAAGCTACCGCACCCGCAATCGTAGCCGCAATAGTTGCGACGAGAATATCGCGATGACGTACATGCGAGAGCTCATGCGCCATGACCCCCTCAACTTCATCTTCGCTCAACAGTTCGAGCAGTCCCGTCGTTATCGCTACCGCCGCATGAGCGGGATTGCGCCCCGTGGCAAACGCATTGGGGATATGATCGTGGATGATATAGACTTTCGGCATCGGTATATCAGCACGCTCTACCAGACGCTCTACGACGCGATAGAGCATCGGTGCCTCACGCGGATCCACCTCTTGGGCGTTATAGTGCTTTAAAATCATCGTATCAGAGAAATAATAGGCGTAAAAGTTCATCCCCCCCGCCATTACCAACGCGATCATCATCCCCCCTTGACCACCGAGGTATCCGCCGATAAATACGAGCAATACGCTCAGCGATCCGAGTAATAAAAAGGTTTTAATCTGTTCCATCCATCTCCCCCTGCAACAGCGCTAAAATCGATTTTTTGTGCATTTTACGGGCATAATCGAGAGCGGTATACCCATGATTATCCCGTGCGGTTAAATCCATATCTTTTTCAAGCAATTTCTTTACCACTTCGATCCGACCGTAACATACCGCCCCCATAAGCGGCGTAAATCCACTCTTGCGGGTAGGTGTACTCAGATCAAATCCACCCTCCAACAACCGCTCGATCATGGTTAGGTTATTGTAGGTAACAGCCACATCAAATACACTAACCCCCTCATTATCGATATGATTGAGATCAGCACCGCTTTCAATCAACTGCTCGATAATCTCCGCATCGCAACGATACCGCATCGCAAAACAGATCACCGATTCGCCGTTATCTTCGTGTGCGTTTGGGTTACCGCCGTTTTTGAGATATTTTTTAATCCCGAGATAATCATTCGCTTTTAATAAACTAATCCATTGTTCCATAAACATTCCAAGTAATAATATGCAGTAGTATAACACGCAACATTCAACCCATCCATAGGCGATTGTGGTAAAATTCCTTATTAATTTTACACCAAGAGAGAAAATATGGAAATTTTAGAGACCGAAGCCGCTTTCAAAGCATGTGTTCAAGAGATTCAAAACACCACAGGATACAAAAATCCTCTCGCATTCGGTATTTGCCGTGTTGATTTCGGTCAACTCGATAGCGATAAAATCCTCCAAGCTACATTCCCGCACATCAACTGGAACGAAAACTTCGGCAGTGCTGCAATCTTTATCAAAAGTGCTCAAGAGCAAGGGTTTAACGTCGACTTTACCGCTGATGAAGTAATCATCCCCGTAACACTGAAATTTTTAGAGGGGTGTTTGAATGCCTTTACACCGTATGCTGATGAAGCATTCGGTGATGCACACAAAAATATCCAAGTAGTCTCAGCCCTTTACAACCAAAGCAAAGAGCGTGGTATGCGCGATGGCGAATTCCGTCTAGTTATTCTTTTCAACGACTCAGCGTGCACGAGCGTCGAGGGAACTTACCTGAAACTCTATGGTCTCTCTACGTCAAAAGCGGCTCTTCGCTCACTCAACCTTAACGGTGCGTTCGGTGCATTGCACAACGTTGCATGGTCGGACGGTCAACCGATCGAGCTCGAATGGCTCCGTGAAAACGAGATCGAACTCAAATTTGCCAACGAGTATCCGAAAATCGATTTCGTCGATAAATTCCCTCGCTATCTCCAACACATTATCCCTGCAAACAATACTCGCGTATTGGACGATTCAAAAGTCCGTTTCGGAGCACAGCTCCATGCAGGAACAACCATCATGCCGGGTGCGAGTTATGTGAACTTCAATGCGGGAACCACAGGTGTCAGCATGGTAGAGGGGCGTATTTCAAGCTCTGCGGTTGTAGGTGATGGCTCAGACGTCGGCGGAGGAGCTTCTATCCTCGGAGTTCTCAGCGGAACGGATGGAATTCCTGTCACCATCGGAAAAAATACCCTATTAGGTGCCAACTCGGTAACGGGTATTGCACTGGGTGATGGCTGTATCGTCGATGCGGGGATCGCTGTATTGGCGGGAACCAAGTTTGCGGTGAGTGCTGAAGAACTCTCCAAAATCCAAGAAGCGAATCCATCCAAAACCGTCAGTGGTACAAGTTTCAAAGGCAAAGAATTAGTAGGACTCAACGGTATCCACTACCGCCAAGACTCGACTACGGGACAACTCCTCATCCGCCGCTCAACCCGTGATGTGAAACTCAACGCCGATTTACACTAAACGGACTAATTTCAAATCACCTATCTCTCTTAAGGTGGAGGGGATTATACTTTTACTATCTGATATACAAGGAGCTTTAGATGATAAGCTCAAACGTCTCTTCC
>NZ_JAFLKV010000091.1:3896-11122 GCF_019163035.1 Sulfuricurvum sp. | reverse complement strand
TCCGAGCAAATCATCGGCTAAAAGCCATGACGATGATGTTTGGGAAAACTTCTAAACTTTTTATCTATCCTTTTCAGGTACTCACTCGTGAGTACCTGATATGACTTCATACTACAGCAAGGAGAACCCATGCGAATCTTACTTTTAGAAAATACATACTCTCTTGCTCTTTCCATCACTAATTTTCTTACAACGCTAGGGCATGATGTAAATCACTTTGACGGTAGAGTAGATTTTTTAGAAATGATTCGATCAGGTCCCTATGATCTGTTTTTACTTGATTTGAATGCTTCCAATGATATATCAACCGATTGTATCAAAGGTATTGTCAAGATTTTTCCTCAAAACCCTATCATTCTTTTAAGCACTACTCACGATTTAAATGTAATAGAAACAGCATTAGAGCTAGGGTGCAGTGATTATATAAAAAAACCGTTTGAGTTTAAAGAACTGGAATTAAAAATCAGACAATTCAATAAAAACATTTTTCCGATCAAAAGCTCTTTAATTTCTTTGAGCCAAAACTATGCTTATGATACAGACACCTCTTCATTGTATTATAAAGGACTAATACAAGCTTTTACTAAAAAAGAAAAAACTCTTCTGGCTTTATTTATGCTCAATAGAAATAAATTCATCACCGAAGAACAAATCTCTTTAGCCCTCTGGAATAACCCTTTCGGTGAATCTGCAACCATCCGTTCCCACATCTCCCGTTTGCGTAAAAAACTCAAAGAAAACTTTATTCAAACTTATCGGCAAGAGGGGTATATGTGGGAAGATAGGGCACATCTGTAGAAAAACTCTTGTATAATACTAAAAAACGATACAATTATTAAAATTAGAATGAGGTTAAGTTTGTTTTCCAAAAGAAGCATAAGACGGCGTTTTCTCTTTCAACTCATTGTCGCTTCGGCGGCATTGGTGATCCTTTTCTCCTCCTTTTTATATCTCTTTATCAAGCAATCCATTTACGATGAAAAACAAGCTGAACTAATCGGTTATGCTGAAAATATCTCCTCGTATAAATCTCTTTTATCAACTCAACAAAATAACGCGGACGCGATGATGGGGCTTAGTGTCGAGCTGATAACGCTTACCACCAATGAAGAACATCTCGATTTTTACGAGACCACACACAAAGATAAAACCAGTACCCTTACTCTCATCTACCCTTTTGATTTTGAGCACTCATCGTATTTGAAAGTAAGCCGTGACGTTACCGCGACAAAAAGATTACTGGCAAAAATTTTGAACTCTATTTTTATCATTAATGCCGTAGGATTTGTTGTTATTATCCTCTACGCTATCGCTTTTTCAAAAATGCTCATAGCCCCGATCAGCGCCCTCTCTCGCCGTTTAGCCAACATGAATGAACATCTGATACGCCCAATCAAGGTCGAACAGCTCCCCGATGAGTTTGAACCGCTAGGAGAAACACTTAATCGCCTCATTGCCCGTATCCAAAACTTTGTTAAATACCAAAAAGAGCTCTTTATAGGTGCCGCGCATGAGCTTAAAACCCCTCTAGCAGTCATCAAACTCAAAAACCAAGTCACCCTCATCAAAAAACGTTCCCCTGAAGAGTACATCGAAGCGATCCGTATCACTAACCAAAGCGTTGATGAGATGAATAAAATTGTAGCCGATATCCTCAACATCGGGCGGCAGGAAGGGGCACAGCTTGAGATTCCGACTCAAATCGATATCATCCAGATCCTCAAAAAATGGGAAGGAGATTTTAAACTGTTGGCTAACAGCGAAAACAAAACCCTTGTTACCCGATTTGAACCTGATGCGTTCAGTGCTATGCTACAAGTGACCCTCCTAAATCAAATTTTGCAAAACTTTTTACAAAATGCTCTCAAATTTACACCCGAGGGTAAAACGATACTCTTTAAAAGCCATCTCAACGGGGTAGGGATTGTGATCGAGGTGATCGATGAGGGTTGTGGTATCGATGAAAGTATCGATCTATTTGCACCCTTTAAACGCCAAGGAAATAAATCTGGAGTGGGATTAGGCCTCTTTTTAGCCAAAAGTGCTGCTGAAGCGATTGGTGCGACGATTACCCTTACCAATCGAGAAGATGGAATTGACGGTACCTGTGCCCGTCTTGTTCTTCCCTCTAAACTGTGTTGTATCCTTCCACTACGATAAAGTTTGAGGAGTTTAAAACTCCTCAAAGGTTCCTTTCGCTATAAATCGCGCAATAACCAATAAAATAACCGAGGTTTCCCTATGCCATTACTAATAGTCGATGAATGTATTGCATGTGACGCATGCCGTGAAGAGTGCCCGATGGATGCAATTGAAGAGGGCGATCCGATTTATATCATCGATCCAGACCGTTGTACCGAATGTGTAGGAACCTACGATGAGCCCGCTTGTATTGCTGTCTGTCCTGTCGATTGTATTATCCCCGATAAAGACAACGTTGAAACGATGCAAGAACTCCTCTATAAGCATAAACAATTGCAAGAGGAAGAGGAGTAAATGGCAAAATGTACCGCCGTTATCGACATCGGAAGCAATTCGATGCGTTTGGCGGTCTTTCAAAAAACCAGCCGTTTTGCTTTTCATATCCTGCATGAAGCTAAAAGTTCCGTCCGTTTAAGCGAAAATGCTTATAAAAATGGCGGTCATCTCCAAAGTGAAGCGATGGAGCGTACGGCTCGTGCAATCGGGGAATTTTTATCGATTGCCGCTTCTTTCGGCGCCCGAAAAATTCTCTGTGTTGCCACTTCAGCACTTCGAGATGCCCCCAACGCTTCCCTTTTTCTCTCCCGTATTCAACGTGAACATAACCTTGCCATTAAAGTAATCAGCGGAGAAAAAGAGGCCTATTATGGGGGAATGGCGTGTGCTAATCTACTCCCTCCGATAGAGGAAGCGATAACCGTCGATGTCGGGGGAGGATCGAGTGAATTTACCCTCCTTCGCAGCGGTAAGGTAGAACAGCTTTTCTCCCTTAACATCGGAACAGTGCGGATTAAAGAGCTATTTTTTGATACCGATGATATTAACGGTGCTATAGCCTATATCGATAATGCCCTCAAAAAACTCCCTGATTTTGAAGCGAATACACTGATCGGTATCGGCGGAACTTTTCGTGCTATTACTCGTGCGCTGATGAAAAAAGAGGATTATCCCCTCAAAAAACTTCATGCCTACACAACTGATACGAACTCATTTTTGCGCTTTAGCACACAACTACTCGAAGCCACTCCTAAAAAACTTCGCTCCCTTTATATTAAGCCTGATCGTTTTGATACCATAAAACCGGGTTCTCTTATTTTAGAGAGGATTATTCGCCATTTGAATACCAAAACGCTTCTCTGTAGTGGTGTTGGGGTACGTGAGGGGGTATATTTGAGCGATCTTCTCCGTAACGCAGGAGATCGTTTTCCCGCCAACTACAACCCAAGCGTCCGATATCTGCTCGATACGTATGCACATCACAGTGATCATGCACTTCAATGTTCCCACCTCTCCAAACGACTGTTTGAATTACTCTGTGAGCCTCTGAAAATTGACCCCACGTATAAACCGGAACTGACGATAGCGGCAAAACTTCTCTCTATCGGTGTCGGTATACGCTATTACGCGTATCAACGCCACAGTCACTATTTGGCGATGAGCGCCTTAGATTATGCGCTGAGCCATCAGCAGATCGCTTTGATTTCCCATTTGCTGCTGTTTAAAAAAGGGAATACTGCTTCAGACCTTGTCCCAAAAGAGTCCTATGGGTCACTTTTACCGGATGAAGCTACCCTCGATGTACTGAGTATGATATTATGGCTCTCTCATATTTTATTGGCATCCCGCATCAATGCTTCCGAGTTATCGTTTACATTCGATAATGGGACATTAACCGTCAGTGGTGAGCACCTTTATCTCGCAAGTGAACAGCTCAAAAATATCGTTCTACCTAAAAATCTAACGGTGGTGTTTGCTTAAAAGAGGAGTATGGGAATTATCCCGTTCGTGGTGAGCTTGTCGAACCATGAATGTTCACGCTTCAACTCACCCATAAGGCACGTGAACTCAGGGCAAACGACTTATTAAAATCGTTGTCCGATTGTAAATTCGAAATGAGCGATATCATCGCCCGGTTTATCACTAATCGGGTTAGCAAATACAAGCTGTAGAGGTCCAACAGGACTAAACCACTCCAAAGATACCCCATAACCGCCCCGTTTTATCTCACTCATGCTCTTCTCACCGATCATACCATAATCGACAAATGCTGTTGCCCGCATTTTCGCTTCAGGGACAAGAGGGACGCTAAATTCAAGGCTATTAGAAAACGTTTGAGTTCCGCCGATCAAATCTAATTTTCCGTTACTATCAGAATCGATCCCGCTATTTGGCGACAATGAATAGGACTGATATCCACGAACCGAACCGATCCCCCCCATATAGAATTTTTCACCTAATGGCAAATAGCCGCTCTCAGTAGCATAATTAAAGCGGGCTTTGTAACGGAGGATCAAGTCAAAATCGGTCCATTTTTGAAGTCCCTGATAGATTCCGAATGTCGTACGGCTTTTCCAAAAATCAGCATCTCCTCCAACTCCTGCCATTTCAATGCTTTGAGAGGCACTAATCCCCTCTCGTGGAACATAATAGTCATCGGTATTATCATACGTCGCCGAAACAACTACCGAACTTTTGGCATAACTTTCATAAAGATAAGAATTTACTAACGTCGTATTTACATCACTGTATTTATTTTGAGAGTAGTTGTACCCTACATAACCGCTCACAAAACGATTAAATCGATGCCCCGTACCAACACTTATCCCTTTTGATTCGGTGGTATAGCTGTCGTATTCGGTTGAACTGTTGAACACCGAGAAGTTACCGCTGAAATCACTATCATTAAGACGTGGATTAGAGATATTAAAGGAGTAGTTGCTGGTACGCTGAGATTTTTCAAGATTAAGACCGACATTGATCCCTGATCCGAAAATATTGCGATCACTTACCGCAACACTCACCAAAATTCCCCCGAAACTTCCATATCCACCACCGAGTTGGATATTCCCTGTCGGTGCCTCTTTGGCTTGGACGATAATGTCCATAGACTCATCATCGATCCGCTTCTCTTCAATGGTATTGCTCTCGAAATATCCGGTTCGCCCTAACGCGTTACGAGAATCTTTGAGGTTAGTGAGACTATACAAATCCCCCGGAGCCAAGAACAGTTCACGACGTACGACACGATCCAGTGTGCGGTTATTACCGGAGACAATGACGTTACGGATGTGAACTTTTTTGCCCGGATTTATACGATAAACGACATCAACACTTTTTCCCTCTTTGTCTTTTTTCAAATCGGGCTGTACCTGTACGTAGGCGTATCCCAAATCGGCAATTTTCGTTTTAATACGATCCGCATCGTCTCGGAACGTTTTGATATTAAACGGCTTATTTTTTTCTAACGCAATAACATCCAGAAGCTCTTTATCCTCAATCACCTTGGTATCTTGAAAGACTAAAATATCGGATACGCGGTAAACATCCCCCTCAAAAACGTTATAACTCATCTGCGCTTCGTAATGATCAAAATCGACCGCTACAAACGGCTCATCGATTTTAGCGTCGAGATAACCGCGCTGCATATAAAAATCGCGGATACGGAGTGGATCGTACTGCAATTCGGCAACTTTCATCTTACCGTCATTACGTCCCCACATCCATCCCATAAAATCTTTCTCTTTGTTGGCAATCATGCTATCAAAATCATCACTATCTTGGGTCAAAACACCTGCATAGGTAAGCTTTTTGATAATAATCTCTTGCCCCTCATTGACGATAAAAGTAACGTGCATACTCCCATTATCGAGTTTTTCGGTATCGATTTCAACGACCGAATCGATTTTACCATCCTGACTCAATGCATCAACAATCCGTTTTTTAGCACTTTCGAGTCTTTTTTCATCGTAAAGGGCACCTTTATCAATTTGCAAAAGTGCTTTTTTGGCCTCTTCATCGTTCTCTTTGTACCCTTTGAGTTCGATTTTGGAGATAATCGGCTTCTCTTTGAAGTGAAATGTTACTTTTCCCTCATTCTCTTCTGCCCATACATCTTCAAAGTACCCTTGATCAAAAAAGTTCTTGACCGTTTTATCTACCGCATTCGCGTCTAGGGGGAGACCGACTTTGACCTCATTAAGCCGCTTAGCCACAGCCTCGGAAATATGGACCATGCCATCATACTGAATCGATTGGACGTTTTGCGCAGATGCGTGCACGAGTGCACTTGCGACTATCAAAGAGAGGGTAATTGTTTTCAAGCCAAAGTTTCCGTTGCATTAAAATAGTCTCCCATTCTATCACTGTATCGATTAATAGGAGCGTAAATTAAACTTAAAAGGGCTAAAATAGCACTATTATACACAAAGGGCAGTTATGAAAATCGGTATTGTAGGGTTAGGATTAATGGGAGGTTCGATGGCACTTGCCCTTAAACACCTCTCTTTTATCTCCTCCATTATCGGATGCGATCATAATCCAGATCACCAAATGGTCGCTCTGCAACGGGGATTAGTTGAATCTTTCATGAGCTTTGAAGAGCTTAAAGCCAATTGCGACGTTATCTTTTTGGCGGTTCCTGTGAATGGGGTGATCGAATTTTTGCAAAAATCGACCGACTTGCTGGGAACCGATAAGACTATGATCGATTTGGGGAGTACGAAAGCCCTCATTGTCGATGCTATCCCGAGCAGTATCCGAGCCAATGTAGTCGCCGCCCACCCGATGACGGGGACAGAGCAGTTTGGTCCAAGTGCAGCCTTAGAGGGTCTCTATGCTGAAAAAGTGGTCGTATTGTGTGATTTGGAACACAGCGGCGATGTACAACGCGATATAGCATTGCGTATTTTTCAAGCTATCGGGATGCAGATACGTCGTATGGGTGCGGCGCAACATGATCGCCATGCCGCCTTTATCAGCCACATGCCCCACGTTATCTCGTATGCCCTCGCCAATACCGTGTTAGCCCAAGAAGAGAAAGAAAATATCCTCACCCTCGCCGCAGGGGGATTTCGCTCCATGAGCCGTTTGGCGAAAAGTTCACCGGCAATGTGGGAAGATATTTTCCGCCAAAACCGTGATAATGTCCTCGAAGCCGTTGAATTTTTCGAGACAGAGCTTCAAGCCCTTAAAACCGCCCTTAAAAACGAAGACTATACCGAACTGCGCCGTGAGATGAAGGGTGC
>NZ_JAFLKV010000091.1:0-3796 GCF_019163035.1 Sulfuricurvum sp. | reverse complement strand
CGTATGCCGCTTTAGCCTCACGCAACAGCTGAAAATCCAAAATCCCCGCATCCCCTCTTTGCGGGGTGAAACTCAACGCTAGCAGCACCATAGCGACACTGACACTGCTCCGCTTCGACATCGACGAGAGGGCAAAGAGGATCAACACCATCGCCCCTCCCAAAGGATAAAAAAAGAGGGGAATGTGCGCTTGCAGAACGTTTTTCTCTCTCAGTTCCAGAAGTTTTTCGTGCACCTTTTCAACATCCGCAAAAGAGAAGACGGTGATAAAATGCTCACTCACGACCTTTTTTGACGTGATGACTACGCACATATCCGTATCATTTTGAGCCAATTTCTCCTCTAAAATAGTGGGGACAGACGGTTTCGAGGAGGAGGTTAAATGTTGAATCAACTCCGCCAATATCGCCCCGTCATTGCTAAGCGGAGCGATGCGATATACCCGATCATCAAATGAAATCAGTTCTATCTCCTCCCCCAAAACCGAATACAGGCTAGATAATGCCAATGAACGGGTCTGCTCAAAACTCCCCACCCCCCGATCAATAACCAAGGTGATATGAAGTCGTTTCTCCTTGATCGGTGTGGAGCCGATAATCACCGGCTGTGCCATCGCGATAATCAACAGTATCGCCGACATCAGAAAAAGAGTATTACGCCCTTTAAGTCCCATCGTCGTTTCAGGGGCTCGGAGCTTGGCTAGGACTCCTTCGCTCAGCCATCTATTCTGGAGCGGTTTTTGGGTAAGCCAAAAGTAAAATAGGATGAATGTCGGAGGCAATAGCCAGAACAAAAATTCGCTGTGTAAAAAACTCACGCCAGACCCTTTTGATTACGCCCGTACAGATAAAGTAGCATGGCTAAAAATCCCATAAACAAGGGATAAATATAAAAATAGACAAAATATTTTTGTTCCGTTATGACCGTAAACGGAGGGTGAGAGCGATCATTTACCTCCATCCAATATTCATTGGGTTCAATCACGCTCACCTCGACCCCGACGGGGAGCGAACGAACCAAATCCGTCGGCTTTTCGGATAAAATAATCGCCCATCCCCTCGCTTCGGGGGTCGTAGAGAAGAAGCGCTCAACCTCTTTGGTCACTTTTCCCTCGGAGTGTTCGAAAGAGAGTTGTGAGAGTATTGTACTCAGCGCTTCATGATCGCGGCTCATCGGGATCACAACGGGTGAAGCGGTCGGAACATAGAGTGCGAAACGGTCATGATGACGCCGATCAATAAACGATTGAATCTCCGCTACCCTCTCAGGGTTGATGGATTGCGGATCGATCACGAGGAGAATATCATACCCCTCTATCTCCTCTTTGATCTCCCGAACGGGAGACATCAACGCGACGATGAAAAAAGAGATCATCGCCCATTTGGCAACCCACATCCACAAAGGGGGCTTTGTTTCACCCGTTCCAAACAGTGCATTGCGGGGAAAATAGATCGGGTTACTGCGAAGCGGACAGAGTGCCTCACATGCGAGAAAGAAAAAGAGGATAAATCCGAGCTTGGGAAACTGGAAATAAATCCCCTCAAGCATCGATAATCTCTAAATAGAGGCGATAATACCCTATCGTCTCCTCGTCGATCATCTCCACCTTCGGAGCGTATTTGTAGGGGGTCAAACGCTCGAAGAGGTTATGATATGCCTTTTCTGTACGTTCGTTATCGGAGGCAAACACACGTCCGAGTTCACTAATGGTGTACGCGGCACGTTTGGGGTCGGAGAAATCGACCGATGAGAGTGCGTTAAAACGCTCACGGCGGAGATTTACACGACGTTTTCGGATCTGCTTGAGGAGTGCCAAAATAAGCGCCAAGCTCAAAGCAACCGCGATGAGAACCACCGCGATAAAATAGTAAAGTGAATAATCGGGAATCTCCACCAGCGGAGCGATGTCATTTAGCGGGATATTCAAATCTTTCATACTCTCCCCTCAAACAACCGTCGCAACGTCACAATCGCATTCGCATCGGTATAGAGCTTGCTCGCTCGAACCCCCGCTTTTCGAAACGATTCAAAGAGTTCGATGTCATGCGCTCTCACCCGCTCGCGGTAGCGCTTCACACTTTTCTCATTGAAATCCCCCTCCAGTACGGCACCGCTCTCAGGATCGATGAGGGCGCTAAATCCCATCACTTCGGGGTTCTCTTCGGCACGGTCGCGCACGACGATGGCAACCACTTCGTGCTTTCGAGCGAGGAGTCTCAAATCGGGAATCTCGAAAAAATCACCGATCAACACGATCAGAGACCTTCGCTTCGTCCGTCGGTAAAGCTCTTTGATACTATGGGTTAGATCAACACGGTGATGCAGTATCTCCGCATCCAAAACAGACTGTGTCGCCTGCTGTACCGAAAACCGCTTTTTCGCCGGACGAATCTCATTTCGGAGGGTTTCGGAGTAATTCGCGTGGCCGAAAACATCGCCGTTTGCGACCGCAGAGTATCCGATCAATGCCACCGCTTCGGCAACAGACTCGATCTTAAACTTCTGTGATCCGAAATGTAGCCCTCCGCCGAGCAGTGCGACGGTGAGGACATTAAGCTCGCGTTCTTCTCGAAACACTTTAACGAACGGTTTCCCCATCTTCGCCGTAACGTTCCAGTCGATGTGACGGGTATCATCACCGCTGACGTATTCGCGCAGTTCGATGAAATCGTACCCCTCCCCCCGAAACATCGAGGGGTTGTTTCCGATCCGATCCCCGATGATCTGGCGACGGGCTTTGATAAGGATCTGACGAGAGTTGTTCATTATGGAATCGGTACCGCTTTGATGATCTTCTCGATGAGCTCATCGACCGCTATCCCCTCTGCTTCCGCTTCATAAGAGAGGACGAGACGGTGACGCATCAGTTCTTTGATAATCTGCGCAATGTCACTCGGTGTGACAAACTCCCGACCGCGTAAAAACGCTACCGCACGGGAGGCTTTAAACATATCGATACTCACACGGGGAGATGCCCCAAACTGCAAGAACCCTTTGATCTCACCCAATCCAAACGCTTGCGGATCACGTGTCGCGCTAACGAGGCTGATCATGTATCTCTCCACCTCTTCGTCGATGTGGATTGCTTTGACTCTCTCTTTGAGTGCGATCAATTGATCCGCATCGATTACCGCGTTAATAGCATCACCGAGTCCCGATCCGACACGCCGCGCGATGGAGAGCTCCTCTTCGGGGGTGTTGTAGCCGACATTGATTTTGAGCATAAAACGATCGAGTTGCGCTTCAGGGAGTGGATAAACCCCCTCGTTCTCTATTGGGTTCTGCGTCGCCATAACGAGAAACGGAGGGGAGAGTTTAAAACTCTCATCCCCCAGTGTCACCTGTCGCTCCGCCATCACTTCGAGCAATGCCGATTGCACTTTTGCGGGGGCGCGGTTGATCTCATCGGCGAGGAGAAGATTGGTAAAAATTGGCCCTTTTTTGATCTTGAATCCATTGTTTTTCGGATCGTAGACCTCAGCACCCAAAATGTCACTCGGAAGCAAGTCGGGGGTAAATTGCACCCGTTTAAATTCCAACCCAAGCGATTGCGAAAGGGCTTTTACCGTTGTCGTCTTCGCCAGTCCCGGAATCCCCTCGATCAGGATATGCCCATCACACAGCAATCCGATCAACAACCCGTCGATCATTTTTTCCTGTCCGACGACGACTTTGGCTACTTCGGAGCGTATTTGATTAATTGTTTCTATCATAGTGTCACCTTTTTATCTGTTGTGAGTTTACCTTGTTTCTTTTTAGGTTTCTATTTGTGTAGCGACTTATCTCGTCATCCCGT
>NZ_JAFLKV010000130.1 GCF_019163035.1 Sulfuricurvum sp. | reverse complement strand
AATTAGCTCAGTCGGTAGAGCAGTAGACTGAAAATCTGCGTGTCCTTGGTTCGATTCCGAGATTAGCCACCACCTTTTGTAACAAACCCCTCTAACAAAACTCAAAAAACAACTGAAACAGCCTTAATAAAACCCTTCGCAATACCTTTTATGCTATTATTATTTATTATCTTCTTTAATAAATCTATTTCGCGAAGGAGCATCATTGAAGTATTTATCAGTTTTAACTCTTTCGCTATTGCTCACACAAGCATTCCTCTTCGCTGAAAATAGTAATGATCTCGATAAAGTCTTAGAAGAAGCAACCTATATTGCAACCAAAACTAAATTAAATGCCGATTACGTCCCAGGAACCGTCACAGTCATCAGCGGTGAAAAATTAAAATCGCTGGGTATCAACAATCTTGCAGAACAAAACGCCTTTGATATGATTGTAGGATTTGATTCCTCCACTCTCTCACTCAGGGGAGCAGGATCGATTTATGGTTCACAAGGGAATAAAATCAAATGGATGATCAATGATAAGCCTATAAGTGCCGAACTATGGGGAATTCCAAAAATGGGTGTCGGTCAGATCGTTTTTCCGATACCGACCGATGCAATCGATCGTATTGAGATTATCAGAGGACCTGGCTCGGCGATTTATGGCGGTAATGCGATTTATGGTGTTATCAATATTATTACTAAAAAAGAATCCAAAGGATTGTTTACAACCCTTTCTCAAACCCAAAGCAACAAATTTGGCAAAGCCATAGGAGCGTTTGGAACATTCGAAACAAACGGTCTTGAAGTCTCGGCTATTGTCTCTACCGAAAAACACGATGGTTGGGATTTACCTGTTACAAGACAGGTACCATCTGAACATGGCAATCTTCCAAATGCCAATGCCAATAATCTATTTATGAGTGATTTTACCTATAAGAATTTCGATTTCTGGGCATATCGTCTAGAAGCCAAAAATGACTATTCACGTTTGCAATGGGATGTTTCGAACAATATACCTCCAGATAATGATGCTCCCCTGCAATCCAATACTTATACCATGGTGGGTCTCCAAAGAAAGTATGATATTTTAAATAGTGCAGTAACCGCGAAAGTCGGTATCAATCAATACACCAATCGTGCCGAATTGATGTTTAATCATAACGGTATACGAACTATCGATTACCTTGAAAGCACAAAATATGCTGAAGCAACCGTAGAAACAACTCTTGGTTCAAATCGACTCCTAGGTGGAATATATACAGGCTTCCTTTCGGTGGACAAGGATAACCTTTCACAAACATGGAACGCTACTCAGAGTTTATTAACCACTAATGATCCCAAAAGAATCAACCGAGCACTCTACCTTCAAGATGAAATACAGCTAGATGAGAAAAGCACAGCAACTATCGGAGCACGTTATGATACCTACAGTGACGGACGCAATGCATTATCCCCAAGAATAGGCTTTGTATATCTATACGATGATTCTAATATTCTAAAGGCTCAATATTCAAGAGCGTTTAGACCACCAAGCTTTTCGGAACAGTATTCTCCCAATAATCAAAGTCCCGATCAGACTTTTGAATCAGAAACTGCTGATACATTCGAGCTATCTTATTTATTCAAAACTAAAGATGCCTCGATCAAAACAACTGCCTTCAACACAAAAACTTCTAATATGATTTCTTATCATGACAATACCTACGAGACAATCAATCTTGAAAGCCCGACAAGCGTAAACGGTTTTGAAATGGAGTTGACTAAAAATTATGAGTGGGCGAATATTGGTGCGAATATGGCATTTTATAAATCACACAGAGGAAAAGTTACGTTGACAAGAAGTGGCAGTACTTCCATTTACAATCCCAGTGAATTTGCATTATCAGCTAACTTTTTGGCAAATGTATTCGCTACTATCAACAGTAATACCTCTTATCCAACGACACTCTGGTATCACTATACAGGAAGCAAAAATAGAGTTAATAACAATATGCTAGGCATAAATGGCAACATCGTACTCACAACAAATGGCGCTATACCTGCTCAAGATTATTTGAATATCACCCAAAAGATTAATGAAATTACAAAAGATCTTGATTTGGAATTTGGTGTAAAAAATCTCTTTGGGAATACACTAAAAACTCTCTATATGCCGTTAAATCCTCCTAACACGAGCGACGTACCCTATATGGGTCAGACCTTCTGGGTTAATTTACTTTATAAGTTCTAGTACAATTTAATCAAATATTAACCAATACTTATATATTATTAAATTATGTTACTACGCATTGGATTATGATGACACATTCGCTAATCGGTAAATTTGCATGGGTATTCTGGCTACTATATATTGCCGTTATTGCTCCTATATTTATCTTTATCCAAATCAATGTTTCTTCGGTTCTCAACGAAAGTGAAACCGCTAAAATTGAGCTAGTTACCCAAACACTAAAACCGATTATCTCCACCTATCTGACATTCGATCAGCAAGATATGCTCAGCGATACCATGCGTACCTTTTTTCAAAACCCTAATATTTTAGATGTCTCGTTGATCGATGCAAACCATAAAGTTATTTTTGAGCAACACTATCCTCACTCGAAAATACAGGATACAACTACTTTCTCTACCCCAGTTATCGATACCTTCACTCATAAGGTTCAGGCTACGCTTGTCATCAATTATTCAAACAACTTTGTCCGCGATCTTCAATCGAAACTGTTTCTACAGCTTTTAGTTCTTTCCTTGTTTGCTCTAATGATTTTTTCTATTACGTATTGGTATTTTCGAAAGCAATTTTTTGTTCTTCGTCTGTTATCAAACTGGATGGGAAATTACAGTATCGATAAAACCTCTGAACCGTTTAAAAGTGATAACTCAAACGTAGAGATCATGACGATCACCTCTTCCGCCAATAAAATGCTCGAATCTATCGATAGCTATCGGTGTCAAATGGAACAAATTACTAATGAGTTAGAAAACCGAGTGGAGTATGAAATTGTAAAGCGTCGTGAAAAAGAGCAACTCTTGATTCACCAGTCTCGTCTTGCTGCAATGGGTGAGATGATTGAAAATATTGCTCATCAATGGCGTCAACCTTTAAATATCATTAGTTTAGCGATTACCAATATCAATATGAAACGTACGCTTGGTTCACTCGAAGACGATGAGATTGATAAAAACAATGCTATTATTAATAATAATCTTGCTTTTATGTCCAATACTATTGATGATTTTCGAAACTTTTTTAATATGGATAAAGAATCTTTACATTTCGATCCACTCCAACCCATCCAAGAAATTTTCTCACTTCTTGGCGAGCAACTGCGCTATGCAAATATCACATATCAGATACATAAAATGTGCGATCAAGAGATTTTAGGTGTTATCAACGAATTCAAACAAGTGATTTTAAATATTGTCAATAATGCTCAAGATGCTATTAAAAGCAAACAAGATCAATCTGAAGGAAAAATCGAAATTACATTACGTTGCGATACTTCCCATTTATACATCGATATCAGTGATACGGGAGGAGGAGTCGCACCTGAGATTAGTCAACGCATTTTTGAACCTTACTTCACAACCAAGTTACATAACAAAGGTACCGGCATTGGGCTTTATATGTCGAAAGTCATCATAGAACAACACTTTGAGGGGAGTCTCAGTGTACATAATACTGATGAAGGTGCCCTCTTCACATTAAGCATACCTTCGAGCCGATAATGAAAAAAATTATTTTTCTCTTTTTCGTGCCGTTACTTCTTTGGGGTGCAGCATATGATGCAACACTATTGCAAATTGGAGCCAAAATATTTCCAAAAGTTGCCTTGATGGAAAAAGGGACCCAAGAACGTATCCAATCAACAGTAAATTTTATGATTGTAGCACCGCCCACTAATAAAGAATCTGCTCGTTTATTATCCGAAATGATTCAACGGCAATATGGCGGATTACTTAGTGACTATTCACTTACGTTCTCTATCATTTCTATGAGAGAAGCACTGGAAATCAAAAATACCCACGGATTTATCTTACTTATGGAAGCAGAGGATAGTATGCTCCCACTCTTATTGGAGCACGCTCATAGGAATAAAATATTGACATTTTGTTTCGATCCGGCATTGCTTCAAAAAGGAGCCGATGTTTCGCTATACATCGGAAGAAGCGTTAAACCCTATATCAATCTCACTACGCTCAAACAAGTGCCATTTACGTTTGAATACGGCTTCCTAAAACTTTCACAACCTTATTAAGCTCACCCTCGATATCCTTTCACTCTAGAACCATTTTTGGAGAGTTTATGAATACGTTTATTATCCCATTATTTTTATTCGTATTCATTGCTACAAATCTGTACGCAGAAACCAAAGAAAAAAAATGGATACCAATTCAGCCGATCAATCTAAACGAAACAACAAAACCCGATTCCAATAAATCAAAACCACTAACTTCCCCTACGATGACTCAGAAAATGCAAGTTATTAAAAACTTACTCGATCATGTCACCAAAGAAGGGATCAATACCGAACATGAAAAAAATTGGTACTCTATGGAGCCTACCGAAGAATAATTTAGATCAAACCATCCCGTTGCATTCGCTCTTGGAGGGCGATTAGGATATAAGCGCTCACCGTCCCTCCATGATACTCTCGGATTTTATCTTCCCATTGCGTTGGGATCGTAATCAGTTTCTTTTTTTTCTCTTTCTCATTTTTGAGACTCTCTTCCCTCTCGCTCATTGCGGCGGAACTTTTCACTTTTTCGATATTTTGAAGAAAACTTTTTTTTGCCATTATATATCCTTTATATATATTTTAGATATTTATTTTATATTTAAAATGGATTTTACTTCATCGAAAAGTTCATCCATCTCTTGATCCGCTTTACTAAATATCCGATACTCTTTAATGCTTTTTCCCTCACCGACTGAGTGGGCGATATCGACGCGCTGACGAAGTATGGATACCATCAGTTCAAAATGCTCCGACATACAGATAAACTCAACCAAATCTCCGAATCGTTTCATGGAGGGATTGATATTGTTAAATAATACGTGTGTTTTGATACGTTCCCCTTGTATCTCCGAGAGGCTTTTGAGGATCTCTTCATATTTTTGCAAGCCCATAAGATCGAATGGTTTATCACTCACGGGAGTAATGAGCAAATCCGAGGCGATGATAGCAACGCGATTATAAGCACTGTCAAATCCCCCTGAATCGATTATCGTTAAGATATCGTCGGAATCATTTTGGGCGTATTCCGCTAACTCTTCGGCGGTGTTGAAATGGAGCATTTGTATCGGTGAGAGATTATTCTCCTGACGCAGGGCATTAGTAACGGTAAGTGAACGCTGTGTATCGAGGTCAATAATACGGGTATCAATGATTTTCGAAAAATAAACCGCAAGGTTCCATGCAACGGTTGATTTTCCGACCCCCCCTTTTTGGTGTGACAACGTAAGTATCATAGATATACCTTATATATTTATAGAATATACAAAGTATATATTTTAGATACTTTAGTAGAGTTAAAAAGAGTGAGTTACCGAAAATAAATATTGATTCACCATATTGTCTAAAAGAGGTGTATAATTGGAATTATCGCGAAAGGAATTATTATGATCGAGCAACAGCTACTTACCTTATTTGTCGGGATCATCGCGATATGTATGGTAATCATCACAAGTGTCATTGTTTTTATCGGAATGCATTCGATCAAGACAATGAACAAAGTACACGAATTCATAGCTCATGCCCAAAATGAGCTTAGTTTTATCGCTAGTAAGGCCGTTATTACATTGCATGATGTTAGTGAGTTAGTTACCCACCTCAAAGTTGAAACACATGCTATTAGTGAAAAATCACTTCTATCCCTGCATGAAATCCATGAGTTACTATCTTATCTTCACATGGAAACACGCTCACTAGCGCTTAAAGCCTCTAATGGTATCGCAAAAGTGACCATCGGTTCATTAGTCATCGGTGTTCTCTCTCAGTTTTTCAAGAAAAAAACCAACCCATAAAGGAATAACAATGAACCAACACAACAATTTACTTAGTTTCGTACTAGGCGCGGCTATCGGCGGCGCTGCTGCGTATTATGCGTATAAGCACAAAGATGAGATTTTAGAAAAAATCAATGACATGGAGGATAACCTCCATTTTGATCAACATGAGTGGATTGAAAAAGCAAAAGAGCAGCTTGATCGGCTAACACATAAATTTCAATCAACCGTATTCACACCCAGTGATGATGCGATCAAAGAAGATGAGATTGCCCGTCTAACCGAAGAGCTCAATGCCCTTCGCCAAGAGATACAAACGCTAAAAGCGTAAGCGCTCTCCTCTCCTCTAGGGGAGGATGATACGATTGCTTTTTCGCATTGTACGCAGCGTTGTTACCGCAAAAGCGACGATCGCCGGTCCTAAGATAATTCCCCAGAATCCGAACGTTGCCAATCCTCCCACTATCGCAAAAAAGATCACGAATTCATTGATACGCCGTTTTCCGCGACTGAGGCTACGGTTTACAAAATTTAGAATAACCAGTTTTACGATGTTATCGATAAAAAATGCCATCATTGCATACGAGTAGATTGAGATGATGAGGACATTCATCATATTCCCTTGAAAATACTCATGCGCCACAACCGGAATCCATACCAATGCCGTACCCACAACCGGAATAATCGAAGCAATACCGGTTAAAAAGCCGAGTAACAGCGCATTGTAGCCATCAAAAAATGCGATAAAAATACCAAATGCCAACCCTTGCGCGATCATCACCCCTATAAGCGTATAAAATACCACCGCGATCATCGTCGTCATCTCATCTAAAAATTCTCGTTTAGTTGCACGTTTTAGAGGGATAATCGGGAGAAGAAAAAGGGTAATGCTTCGACCGTACCACATCAAAAAGAAAAAGAAAATAACGATCATCGCCATCTCACCGAGCATCGCCATAAAGGTTTTCAGCCCGTTACCCATCCAGCTCGCTAAAAAGGCTATGATCTCATCTTTATGCAATTTAGAGAGTACGATCAAACTATCGAGGGGATCTTTTAGCCATGCAAGATAAGTGGAGAGATGATTACTAAGGGAATCGAGTTGATTCGTAAAGGAGTGAATAAGCGTCATCGTATTGGCAGGATTATCAAGCACTTGAAATAAAAACAGGGTAATCGGGACAAACAAGATAAGGGCTAACCCCAATGTCACAATAGCAGCCGATGTCACCGAAGCAAAAGGTTTAAACCGCTCATAGGAATCTATTTTGACCTTAACGATTTGATAGATTGGAGAAACCGCCATTGCAAGGAGCAAGGCTACAAAAAAGCTTTTTAAGAAAGGGGAAAATAGCCATAAAATCAGAATAAACGCCCCGATTCCAATCCATCGTAAAAAGTTATTTTCTCGCATATAGGTATTCCTTATCCGTGTTGAGAGTTTATAAAACGCTTATAACTGCCATCATTGGCTTCTAAATCTTCGCGTGTCCCCTCTTCGAGAATCACCCCGTTTTCGAGGACATAAATATAATCAGCGCGCGTTACCGTACTGAGACGGTGTGCGATGATAATAACCGTTTTATCCTGCAAAAACACTTCCAACGCTTCAAACAGAGCACTTTCAGTATGGACATCGAGCGCCGAAGTGGACTCATCGAAAATAACCACCTTCGGATCGGCTAACACCATACGAGCAATCGATAGACGCTGACGCTGACCCCCAGAGAGGCGTATACCGAATTTCCCCACTTGTGTTTCCAGCCCAAGAGGCAACGCCTGTACAAACTCAGAGAGTTGCGCAATGTTTAATGCTTCTAGTATCGCTTCATCACGGATCGAATCACCCATCGTGAGGTTAAATCGGAGAGTGTCATTAAACATCAACGGCTGCTGCAAAACGACAAACACTTCATCGCGCACTTTTGAGAAGCCGATCTCGTTTACACTAACACCGTTATAGAGGATATCCCCCGATGTCGGCGGATAAAATCCGACCAACAGTTGTGAAAGGGTACTTTTGCCACTGCCGCTTGCACCGATGATCGCCACCGTACTTCCAGCGACGATATTGAGGTTCAGCCCCTTTAAAACCGGTTCTTTTTCATCGTATCCGAAAACAAGATTATCCGTTTGAATCGAGAGCGCACATGAGTCATCCATCATTATTTCAGCATTTGAAAAGGTCGGTTCGGTAGGAAGCGATAAAAGTTCATTCAACCGTGCGAGAGCATTTTTTGCATTCGCAAAGCTGTACTGCATCGAGAGTAAATCCTGCACTGGGGTCATCATAAACCACAAATAGCCAAAAATACCAAACATCAATCCTATAGAGAGACCCGAATAGAGAACCATCACCAATCCAAGTGCACGAAAAATCTCAAACCCACTCAGAAAAAGGGTATACGAATACCGCTCCCCCATCAAGGCTTTTATACCGTATTCACTCGCGCTCTGACGTAACCGTTTCGATTGATCGATTGCTGATCCTATAAAACGCTCCTCTTTATTGCTTGCCCGTATCTGTCCGAAGAGATCACACATCTGCGTGAGGGTATCGGACAGTTCTCCGATGGTGCGATTTTGCTCTTTTTTGAGTGCCCCGACTCGACCCGATATTTTACGAGTGACAATCATAATGAGGGGTTGAAAAATAATAATGAGAACGCCAAACAACGGATTAATCCAAATAAGCACTGCCCCAACCCCGATCAAGGTGGCAACCGAAACGATGAGTTTAGAGAGAGCACTTCCCAAAAACTGCTCAATCGTATCGATATCGGTGATGAGATGGGTAATCACTTTCCCGCTTCCCAGACGCTCATACGCCGACATCGAGACATGCTTTAGGTGCTCCAGTGCACGAACACGAATTGTAAAACTCAGCTCCTGAGAAAGGGTGATAAAAAACTTCTGCGAGACGACACTAAGGATAAAAAATAAAAAGCGCAGAGCAATCGTCACCGCCAATACAATCCCGATGTAAAGAAGCGGTTCATGAACAGGGGTGAACCAATCTATCGCAGCGGTGATTTTTCCCCCTTTTTTGAGAAGTACCTCATCGACCATGAGGGGGATTAAAAGAGGTATAGGGATCGAAATAAGGGTTGCAAGTATGGCAATGATATTGCCCCACAAGAGGGAGCGTCTGTAGCGGAGCATCATGGAGAAAAGGGTTTTAAAAGTAATCATTTCACGATTATATCGAAAGCAGGTAGTTCCTATACAAGATAAACTATAAATAATAAAAATTATCCTTTATATTTTTAGGTTAACTTTATGCCTCTCTGTTGAATTAATCTTCGTGTGTTACAATTTCTCTACATTTAACACAAACCATACAAGGAAATCCCATGCTCGTTACTAAAAAAGCTCCTGACTTTACCGCTACTACCGTTCTTGGCAACAACCAAATCGTTGATAACTTCAACCTCTACGAAAACCTCGGTGAAAAAGGTGCCGTATTGTTTTTCTATCCGTTGGACTTTACTTTCGTATGTCCATCTGAGCTTATCGCGTTTGATCACCGTTTAGAGTCGTTTACAGAACGCGGAATTAACGTTATCGGTGTATCGGTCGACTCACAATTCAGCCACTTTGCATGGAAAAACACTCCGGTAAACCAAGGTGGAATCGGTCAAGTTCGTTACCCACTCGTAGCAGACCTAAACAAACAAATTTCACGTGACTATGATGTATTGCTCGGTGATTCTGTAGCACTTCGCGGATCATTTTTGCTCGACAAAGACGGAACAATCCGTCACGCAGTTATCAACGACCTTCCACTCGGACGTAACATCGATGAGATGCTCCGTATGATCGATGCGATGTTGTTCACTAACGAGCACGGTGAAGTTTGTCCTGCAGGTTGGGCAAAAGGTGATGCAGGTATGAAAGCGAGCACTGAGGGTGTTGCTGAATATCTCGCCGCTCACTCTGACAGCCTTTAATCTTTTCTTTTCCCCTTTCGGGGAAGCCGCTTTTAATCCAAAACTCTCTATTCTTCCTTTATGCAATACTCTTTTTTAGCCTCATACCTACTCATCATCTTTGCACTCTGGTATTCTCGCCGTGAACAGCTCGGCATGGAAAAAATGATCCTCATCAATTCAATACTTGCGATGGTTCAGCTCGGACTCCTCGGATACGCTCTCGTTTATCTCTTTCAGATGAAACACCCCGCTCTACTCTTTTTTGTACTGCTAGGGATGGTAACTTTCGGTGCCTATACCGCCAAAAAACGCTCCCCATTAGGTGAACATAGTTTTAAAATCGCTTTTTTTACTCTCGGAGCTTCGTCGGGGATCGTTTTTTTGTCGATGATGGCGTTCGGAGTGATCCACATGGTTCCCCATGAGATGATCCCTATCGGGGGGATGATTATCGGAAATGCCCTCAACGTCTACACCCAAAGCACCGAGCGATTCCGTGCAGAAGTTAAAAATACAATAGAGACGATTGAGGGGATGATAGCACTCGGAGCACCCCTCAAAGAGGCGCTTAGTTTTGCGTCCAAAGCATCCGTCAAAGCCTCTATGATTCCGACACTCAATATGCTCCAAACAGTGGGAATTATCCATATCCCCGGTATCACGACGGGGATGCTCCTCGCGGGAGCCGATCCGCTCCAAGCGATCTCGTATCAGCTCGCCGTCATGTACATGATGGTAGCGGTAGCACTTCTCGCGGCGGTGTTTAGCACGATGTTTTCGCACCATGTTATCATCAGAGCGGCGTTTACATCAAATCAATAAATCGTTTCGCCTTGGGATGAACAAAACAGAGTTTTGCCCAACCTCTATGAGGTTTAATCAATGTCACACGATGGGCAGAGACTGATCGCGATAATGCAACGTAAAACTGAGACGGGGCGAATATTTCATTGGTCTCAATGACGTAATCCGCCAAGCTCATCCCCTGCGATTTATGGATTGTGATCGCAAATGCGAGGGTGATGGGAAACTGACTGAGGGTGATTAGTTTCTCTTCACTCACGCTCTTTCCTTTTTCTATCCACCTCGTTTTGATCGTGTCAACGCGTTCTATTTTCACACTTACACCATCCGCTTTTTTAACCCAAATCAGACCTTCTTCGATAGAAGTAATCATTCCTCGCTCACCATTATAATAATTCCATGCATTACGGGTAAAGAGGATCGGTGCACCGACTTTAAAGGCTAGCATCGACTCAATACGGCTCTCAACCATAAAGCGCTCGACATCACGCTCCTGCATCTTTTTATCATGAATCGTCACATACGTTTCGACCTGTATGATTTCTCCATTTAGATGCTCCAACTGAGAACGGTTATGATTTTGGGCACTGATGTTTTTCCCAAACAGCAGTGTCATCGTAGACATATCCTCATTTAGCGGTTTTACGAGTTCTTCGAGTGCTTCATGTGCCTCTTCATCGAGACGGGCATGGCGTACTTTCTCTAAAAGGCTCAAAAA
>NZ_JAFLKV010000155.1:2787-11595 GCF_019163035.1 Sulfuricurvum sp. | reverse complement strand
CCTGCAATGAAAATATATGTTCCCTCCATGATGTAAGATCAGACCCTAAATGCTCGGTGAGCATCACTAACATTTTAAGTTTAGTGCTGTCGGTAATGATGCTCTCGCTATGTTCTTTCATAAAAGTTCCGAGTGAAGAGAGGGCATACGCTAACGCAGTAAACTCAAAAAGGTTGTTGATGGCTTTGACATAAATACCCAAAACACCGTCGGTAAATTGTCGAATATTATCAACTGTAGGATCATTCTCTAGTGTATGAAGACTCTGAATCCACTCTTCATCTAAACTCACAAGATCACGAATTTCATCGAGGACATCCCCTCCGATCTCACGGACATAATCAGCCGCCGTCGTTTTAAGGAGAAAACTTTGACGAAGCATCTCTTGCTCTTGGGGATCGATATTACGTGTCTCTTTTTCCACTATCGGCTCATGTATAGGAGTGATAGGTATTATTTCTGGTTTGGAGAGTTTAGGGGGATTTTCTACTGAGCACTGTTGCTCCGGTAGAGGTTTTATATTTTGCTCGTTTATCGCTAAACGGATACAAGCAATATTGTTACGGATAATACAATTTGGCTGTAAATCTTTTACCATCTCTTCCATTTTCGGTTTTAACATCACCGGATAATCAAATTTCATCGTTATAAAAACATCTTCAAAACTCTCTTCGATGATAATACTGACACGATCATCTTCTTTGATTCCTTGGCGCATCAACTCATAAAAGAGCTCAATCATCGGGTCAACTTTTGAGCATGATACGGCGAAATGATCTTCACAGCGTGAGAGAATCCATACTCCAAAATCCATCATCCCCTCAGCATCATTGATATCAAACAGGGTTTTAAAGTGACGGATATCCGAAGAAAAAGGATTGAGGGCTTCTTTCGTCGATAGCTTAGAGTGTATCCCATCTTTCGAACGCAAGAAAGCACCGAAGCTTTGTAATTTAAATCGAATCAACTCTTTGTCAATCGGTTTATGGAGATAAGCAGCTATACCTATAGCTGCCATATGGGCTTCCATCTGAGGATCAATAACGGCAGTTACCGCCATAATAATAGTTTCGGGATAACGGCTTTTGATTATTTTTGAAGCTTGAAACCCATCAAGGCGAGGCATCATCACATCCATTAAAATGATGTGAGGGTGCCATGATTCAGTCATCTCTATAGCATCGATCCCGTCGATCGCCTCTTTAATCTCAAACCCATCCATTTTTCGGCAGATGGCATTGAGGACTAAACGGTTGTCTTCGACATCATCGACGATTAAAAGTCTTAAGTTTTTCATCTTACACCATTGAGTTTGTATTAGAATTTATAATTCCATTTTTAAATGTCGGTAAGTGTAATACTAAAAAGTCACAAAAGAGTCACAGGATAATTATTTTCCTTTAAAATTACAACATCATTACAAAAATAACTCTATTTAGTGTTTTAAATCTATTGTATTGGAAATCGAAGGGTGAAAAGAACCCCATCTCGTATGTTTTCAACGCTAATCGACCCGTGACAATGTTCATCGATAATCGTTTTGGACATATAAAGTCCTAATCCGGTTCCATTCTCTTTCTTGGTCGAAGTATACGGAGAGAAAATCGTTCCTATAATCTCCGGTAAAATTCCACCTGCATTGTCTTCGACAGTGATGATGACCGAATGTTCTTGCTGATCGGAATAGATAAGAATACGTGGATCAGGTACTGCCCTCTCCTCAAAAGCATCTTGCGCGTTTTTAATGAGGTTTAACATCACTTGAATCAACTCATTATCATAGATACGGTAATCATAGTCATTTAAATGTTCAACAGTGACATTGATATTTCTATTCATCAGCGAGTGTTCCACAAGCTCCAGAGTTTTGGAGACAATGATCGAACTTTTTGTCACTGCCATCTCTTTGTCTGGCTTGAAAAAATCTTTAAAATCGCTGATCGTGTGTGAGAGGTGCTGAATTTGTATCTCCATCTCATCGAAACTTTGGACAATATTCTCTATTGTTGAGCGTTCCAACATAATATTGATTTTTTGACGACTTATCAAAGCACCCATAATCGATAAGGGTTGACGCCACTGGTGAGCTATCATACTGAGCATCTCTCCCATTTGAGCTTGGCGTGTTTGCATTAGGAACAATCTATCTTTCATGTTCCGTTCTGTGACGTCATCTTGGATCGTGACAAAGTTGATAATCTCATTTTGGGTGTTAAAAATAGGAAAAATGGTCGAAGCACAGTCGCGTAACTCACCGTTTTTCATCCGGTTGATGATGGTTCCGCGCCAAAAAGAGCGTTTTTTGCTGATAGTTGACCACAAATCTTCGTAAAAAGATTTAGGATGGCTACCTGAGTTGAAAAGCCTCATTTGCTTATTAATTAATTCACGGCTGAAATAACCGGTCAATTTTAGAGTTTGATTGTTAACATACTTGATCACTCCGTTGGGGTCGGTGATGATGGTAGCCAGAGGAGTTTGATTCACCACTTGAGATAAGCGGTCGATCATCTCTTCTGTACGTTTGGTTTCAGTGATATCTTGGATAGTACCAGAGAATTTTTGATGGTCATTTTCCCAATATACTTCTGCACGTTGATGGACAGTTCGGATGTTACCATTTGCCGTGAGAATTCGGTGTGTAACATCATAACGTCGCTCACCGCTAAATGCTTTTTCGACTGCATCTTGGATCAATTCAACATCATCAGGATAAATATGGGCAAAAAACCAATCATTGTCAATCGAAATCGAAAATGGTTTCAGTTCATAAATCCGATATGTCTCAGCAGACCATATAATCTCATTACTGACACTATCATATTCCCAGCCCCCGACATGAGAGATTTGTTGTGCTTTATTGAGTTTTTCTTCATTTGATTTTAGGGTGTCGTAAAGGAGTGTATTTTTGTAAATGATAGCTGCTTGAGTCAGAAGCAAGCGAAGGGTCTGAAGCGTATCGGTATTCAGAGGAGTTGATACTTCTTCATTTTCGAGATAGAGTACCCCGCGTACACTCCCCTCAACCAACGTGGGAATGGCTACGGAGGATATTGGACGATGGGTTCGAAAATAGTCGTCATACTGAAACTTTCCACTTTCGGAGGGGCTGTTTTGTACCACTTTGTGTTGTGTGTCGATCGCGTGGGTAATCAGATGAAACGGTACAAAATGGGTATCACTCAGTTTTGTGTGGTAAAGATCAATTTTGCCATTTTTAAAGATCATTTCGGCACTGGTATAAAATATCTCCTCTTCTTTAAAGATGAGTACCGCTTTGCTCGCCGTCGCATTTTCCAAAATTGCCTGCATCAATGTCTGTAACAGTTCTTTTTTTTCCATGCTTTGCGAGAGAGCGTAATATGATTTTAAGAGGCTTCTATAGTTGGTCGGTTCAGCACGCAGTAGTGATGAGTTTGATGAGTTACCCAATGGTTCCATCGTGGGTGTAGTATTAACATGAAGTTTAGATTTGAGCCGTTCAGCCGATCGGTAAGCCCCCCATTGGTTAAGCCCAACAACGGCTTCGCTAAAATAGAAGCGGCTTAAATCCTCAAACCGTTTCGTGCTCCAAAATCGTCCGGCACACATTGCACTGGCAACAATATTAAAAGGATTGTTGCTGCGACGTGCCTCATTTAGCGCTTTATCAAAATATTTGGCAATATCCCAGTAGGAATTTCCTCCTTTAAATCTTTTGGCTTGAATGAGTAATTTCCAAAATTTGAATTCTTTTGGCGAGGAGAGGGAATACGCTTCGCACTGTTTCAAATCATCTTGTAAGATCACTTCTTCATTAAGTGTTAACGGAGTGGTTTTTTCTAACAAAAGAAGTACGCGAATGGGATGCAGTCTTATTTTTGGGAACATGATCACTTCGTTTGCTTCACTGCGGACAAATCGGTGCAAATATTCTAATCCCTGATCAATATTGCCCTCGATCCAACATGTTTGGGCTTTCAGTATCCCATACCATGCCAGAGCCGGAAAAAACTGTTCCTCTTCCCATAAAGCTATGGCAGATGCTTCATCTTCGAGCGAGGGTTCATCTCTATCTTGCCACATTCTGAGCACTGAGTGGAGAACCTCAAAAATAGCAATCATTTTTTTATCACCGGAATTTAGAAGGAAATGGCTCTCTTCGAGAATATTTACACGAAGGGATTCAAGTGATTTTCCACAGAGGTATTCACTCATGTGCATAAGAAAATTAGCCCACGTTCCGAAAATGATATCACCGTTTATTTTGCTTTGATGGAGACTTTTTTGATACAAAGGTATGTTGCGCTCTAGCGGTTTAGTATAGGGACTAATGAAGTTCGCCATAAAATTATGAACTTTTGGCAGCATTATCTGATCGCCAAAAAGGTGGTTAAGTTTTAAAGCTGCTTCACCAAATCTATACGCCTCTTTATAACGACACTCACTCACCATCTGTGCTCCGTATAGAACATATCCAAATGGTGATCCATTTGTGTTTCCGTGACGAAATGAGACCTCAATTATACTCAAATATGCCCACTCCATGAGGGGGATATCAGCTAAATAATACGCGGCTTCCCAATAATTGACGAGTATTGCTATGATCCTATCTTTGGCATGGCTTTTGATTTTCGGCAAACGGATAATAGCTTCTGCCTCTTCGGCAAAGGGGTGCATACCGATGTAATGTTTTAGTCTATCAACCTCTATTTTAACTTTACAGCTATCCTCTGGCGTAGCCATTCCCAGTGTATTTAAAAGAGAATTTCCAAAAAGGAGTAAAGACTCAAATCCTCCTCCTTTTGTCACGCACAAATCTTTAAAGAGGGTAAAACAGATTAGTCGTTCAGGCACTTTGGTAGAGTTATCCATCAATATTTGAAGTGATGAATGTGCCTCGGCATGGAGAGAATTTAGATACAAAACTTTTATTTTTAAGACTTTAAAATCAAATGCATCGCTATGTTTTGATTGTAATAATACTTCATTAAAACCATTCGTTTGCATCCATCTCAGATGATCCAATGCCAACGAATATGAGCCGCTAAGCACCATCTCTCTAAATGCTTTTAGGTTTAAACGGAAAGTATGTTTGTGCCATTTTCCCCTGTCATGAGTTTGATTGAGATGGGATACGACACTGATAATATCATTGTAATCCCCACTTCGGTAGGCGCGCTCCAAAAATTCTCCGATTACTCGATGGATTGTCTCTTTTAAGGTGGGAGAAATCGAAGTAATCACATGATCTTGAATCATATCATGGACAAATTGGTAATGTCCTCCAAAAAGTTCAATAAAGCCTTTGGACTCTAATCCCTCCATCATCGTATCAGGATAGTTTAGCTTTGACATCATTTTGCGTGTTAGATTGGCATCAAAACGATTACCTAACACCGATAAATAGTGCAAATAACTCTGCTCTTGGGTTGTAAGCTTTGAAAATTTGTCGGTAATCAATCCGGCGATGTTGACGGTGGATCCATAAGAGCGAATCTTTTCGATCTGAAAATGCCATTTTCCCTTCTTGTAAAGGATCTCTTTCGCCTCAATCAAATTATAAAGAAGTGTTTTGATATAAAATGGGTTCCCATCTGTTTTTTTGTAGATGATATCGGATAGTGCATCTATATCCCGCCCATCCGTTGCTAATAATGTTTGAAACATACTCCTTACGTCAAATTTTGAGAGGGGCGTGAGATCAAAAATATACAAAGAAGAAAAACGATTTCCTCTGATTTTTTGGACAAAAGCCAATGAATTTGGATTTGATGATATTTCATTTTCTCGATAACTGAAAATAAAGTGAAGATTAGGGACATTCAACTGAAAAATTGTTTTGTGAATCAAATCAAGAGATGCGGCGTCCGCCCACTGTACATCATCCATAAATATGACCAGTGGAGCGGTATCACTAACAATCAGGGTTAAGAGTTGCTGAAAGGCATAAGGGAGTTGATGATGCATCTCATCTCCTGCTGTGATGACTACTTCCTTAGTCAGAAGCATTTCACGTAATTCAGGAAAATAATAGATCAGAGTCTGAGTACTGCGTGTATCTAAATGAAAAGGTTTATTTCCATTTAGATGGCGTTTCCATACCATTTTAAGCTGTGTAAAAAGCTGTTTTATACTTAAATAAGGGTGAGAGGATCGGTATTGCTCAAATTTTCCCCGAAGGATATGGCTGCCTCCGGTATTTAAAAGAGTTAAAAACTCTTCAACAAAACGAGTTTTCCCTACCCCTGGAAGACCTGAAACTACCAGACGAACTGATTTATGAAGTGAAATTTCATCTACTGCTTCTTTGAGCAAAGCCAGCTCAACATCTCGACCGAATATATGGTCCCCAAAACGGATGGAGGGTTGATCATGGGTACCGATTTCGAATGGTAGTATCTGTTCATCGGTATTGAGGGTTTGAAGTGCATATTTTAGATCGTAGAGCAAAGCCTCACTGTTTTGGTACCGCTCATCTGCTTTTTTAGCCGTAAGTCGGTTAATGATCGAGGCAAGCACTTCGGGGAAATCATCAATAATGGTCTCTATTGGGGTAGGTCGAAGAGCAATCTGTTTGTGAATCAGTTCGTAACGATCTTTTGCTTCAAATGGAGAATGCCCTGAAAAAAGGTGATAGAGCGTCATCCCTAAACTGTATAAATCGCTTCGAGAATCAATTTTTTGTTTCGTTCTACCCGTCTGCTCCGGTGACATGTACATCAAATTTCCCGAAGTCCCGACATCAATATCACTGTTATATCGAAAGTGGTTATCGTGTATCGAGTATCCGAAATCGATAATCTGGAGTTCTTTTGTATCTCTGTTGTATATAATATTTTTTGGATTGACATCTGCATGAATAATATGTTTTTGGTGAATAGTATGGAGAGCTTCTGCGACTTTTATGGCGATATTTAGCCCTTCGAAAATGGAAAAACGGTGCTCTAATACCATTTCATACAGGGATCTTCCTCCAATATCCTCAAATACATGGAGATATTCTGAAGGTTGTGCAACGATTTCGATTAATTTAACGATATTTGGAGATTTAAGAGATGAGAGAATCAATTGTTCATTCATAAATTGAGTTACTCGATGCTCTAAAATTTCTCCCGGTTTGAGCATTTTGATAATGACTTGTTGAGCATCACTTGTACGTAAGGCTCTGTATACTACCGTAGAGACATTTTCGTGCAGGGTATCGATAATTTGATAGTTACGACTAAACAATGAGTTCCTTTATTATTTTAGTACTTAAGGAGAATTTTAGGTTATTGTCATGTATTAGAAATAAGATTAGTTATGATTTGTTTATATTTAATACTATCACACTCTATCAATTTTGAACTTTCGGCGGACTTAAATCGATACTGTATGAAATTATTTTTTCTGAGGCTAAGTAATAATAAACAAATATTATATTAATGATCTAAATCTTAGTACAATAACAACTGATTTTAGGTATTATCAAAAAAATTAAAACATAAGTATATTCATGAATGCTAATATTTTAAATCGTATCAAAGTACTGGTTAAAAAAACATACTACACCAATGAACGTTTTCAAGTTAGTGCGACGTTCGCACTTCTCTACCATGAAGAGCCGCTGAATGTTATCGAGTTGTCAAAATACGTTCGAATTTCTGACCATTTAATCCAGGTTGATGAGAACCATTATTTTATTATTTTTGCTTTTACGGAACAAGAAAATGCCTATAAAGCGGCGCAAAATATTATTCATAATTTAGACAGCTATTCTAATAACCACACGACTTGTATCGCGGTTGATGCTTTTGATAAAACTAAGACTCCTGAAAATGTTTTAAATCGATTGAAACAAATTCTGAAAGAAACCCGAAAAAGCTCCTATATACGAGTGGAAACGGATGATATTTTAGATAGATAATTCTTCCCTCTTTAGCTCCTTTTAACACCTTATTCCTTATACTCTTACCAAATTCATAGAAGTGAAACCCGTGGACTCTTTTCAAAATCTTGCTCTTCTCGAAAACCTTTACCGACTAAAATCATTGGGCTATAACTATGTTGACCCTATCACGCCTAACATTCAAACTCCATTATCATCCCTCCCAGATACGTTAAACACGTTAGGAGAGAGTATTTCTCGATGTTATCTGTGTGATCTAAGTAAATCCCGCTCTCAAAGTATGATCGGTTATGGTGAAACTAGGGCGAAATTAATGTTTGTCGATGCGTATGTTTCGGCGGCTGAAGATGAATCCTCGGAGTACTATGTCGGGCGATCAGGGACGATGTTGCGCGATATGATCGAAAAAGTGCTCACATTAAAAGTCGAAGAGGTTTATTTTACCCACGCCGTAAAATGCAAGCCCTTCGGATTTCAAAACCCATCTCCCAGCGAATGCAGCAGTTGCGCTCCGTTTTTATCTAAACAGCTTGAATTGATCAAACCGCGTATTATCGTCACTCTCGGAGCCGATGCGTATCAACTTCTCAGCGGCGATAGCAGCGATTTCGAACGTGTGCGGGGAGAAATAATCCCCTTTGGTGATGCCATTATCATCCCTATGTATCACCCCCTCTATCTTATCCGAAATCCCTCTCTCAAAAAAGAGGCGATGCGTGATTTACAGACGATTAAGGCTCAGTTATTATGATGTTTTTACGGATTATACTAATGTTATTGCTCATGGCTATCGGTGTTGAGGGACGAGATATTATTATCCAAAAATCATCCGATCCTGCGAGTTTGATGCAACTGATCGAACCCTCAGATAAAACGATTAAAATCGCGCTCATATCCTCACCCAGTGTGATCGGTAAATACACTCAGTCCGTTTATAA
>NZ_JAFLKV010000155.1:0-2687 GCF_019163035.1 Sulfuricurvum sp. | reverse complement strand
CTACTCCCTTATATGAGTGATTCGATTGCTATTTTTTATGATAGCTCCAGTGTGGGTACGCAGTTAAAGTCGATTACCGAAGAGGTATTTTTAGCCCATAAAAGTGAAAAGAAAAAAGTGGAGAGCTACGCGGTGGATACCAAAGGGGATAACATCATCTCCCATCTCTCCAAACCTGCCAAATTTAACAAAGCAAGTATCATACTCCATATTCCGGTGGTAAAAAGTGCCATTTTGAGTGCACACATGACCTTTAGCGGGATAAAGGAGCGTAATATCCTCTCAACTCAGATTAATCTCGACCCTACACTGCTCACGCTCACCCAATACAATGATCGTAAAAATATGATCTTCGCTAACTCTTTGATCGAGTTCCCCTCACGTATATATGAGGCAAATGCATTGATGAATAACGATATCACCGTCGATTGGATTCAGTACTCTACGAGTGTCGGCATCGATTATCTGGTCTCAGTGCTCGATAATAGCGCGCGAGAGTATTCGATGCGACTTATCAACTCACAGGTGATTTATCCGGTAGAGCTAATGAGTGCAAAAGAGTTTGGTTTTGAACCCCTCACCAGCCATTAACCCTTTATCGCTCGATAAAGTTACCCTTTTTAGTCACCTCTCCCCTCCTCAGCGCAGACAAATCGAGCAGATCGGTATTATGCGTCACTATGGAGAGGGCGAAATCGTTTTTTATGAGGGGGAGACGAGTGATTATTTTCATTTTTTGATTGAGGGCGAAGTCTCTATTTTTAAATCGACTGCGAGTGAGACGATGCAGATCCATCGTTTTCGCGCCCCCTCCCTGATCGCAGAAGTGGCAACTCTCAAACAAATCCCCTACCCTGCATCGTGTGAAGCGCTTCAGAAATCGAGCATCCTCAAAATTGCTCGTGACCCGTTTTTAAAACTGATTCAGAGTGATCCCTCTTTGAGTATTGCAATTATTTCGTCATTAACGCAAAAAATCGGTGCATTAGAGAACTCACTACAACGTCACAGTGCCCCTAATGCAATGGCGAAAGTGGCACGCTTAATCCGTGATGATCGTGCAATTTTCCAACGTCTTAAAGGGATTGAGATAGCACGTCATATCGGTATAACCCCCGAAACCCTTTCGCGTATGATCAAAAAACTCAAATCCGATGGGGTGATAGCGCTCACTAGGGCGGAGGGAATTACCCTTTTATTGCCGGATGAACTCAATCGTAATTGCGGATAATTATTTTCCTTTAAGAGATAGAGTGATAGAGTGAACCATCTATATTTGAGGAGCATTTGATGGGTAAAAGAGGTATTTCTCTCCTACGAGGGATCGAAGCAGAAACGGTCTATAATCTACTAAACAAAGCATATTGTGATGAGTGGTTAGCGTACTATCAATATTTTATCGAAGCCAAAGTGGTTAAAGGTCTTATGAAAGACGCGGCAATCGTTGAACTCACTCAACACGCGGCAGATGAGCTTCGCCATGCAACGATGGTGTGTGATCGTATTCTCCAACTTGGCGGAACCCCTGCCCTTCACCCCGCAGAGTGGCTTACAAACTCAAATTGCGGCTATGATGCACCGACAGATGGTGATGTGCGAAAAGTGTTAGAACAAGCGATCAAGGGTGAGCAGTGCGCTATTGGTGTGTATTCTAATATCCTCGATATTACTCGTGAAAAAGATATCATTACCTATGATTTAGTTTCACAGATTTTAGCGGATGAAGTAGAACACGAAGAGGATTTACAAACCCTGTTTGACGATATCGAAGAGTTTATCGAGCAGTTCAAAAAATGAGATTGAAGATAGTGTTATTGATGGCTCTCTTGGTGAGCGCATTCTCTCTTCATGCCGCAGATATTCTGGATTTAGTGGGATTGTTGGATCGTAATGATACCAAGACATTTCAAACACGTATTCAAACTCTCAGCGATGCTAATACCGCAAGAGAGGACAATAACAAAACAATTCTGATGTATGCGTGCTGGGTCGGAAACACGGAGGCAGTCAACTATCTAATCGACAAAGGTGCCGATGTCAATGCTCAAGATGTCAATGGAGCTACAGCGCTACATTTGGCGGCATGGAAAGGGTTTATCCCTATCGCGCTGCATTTGATCGACCAGGGGGCTTCTGGGAGCGTTATGAGCAAAGACGGGATGACACCCCTCGATATTGCGATAATGCAAGGAAATAAAGAGATCTCCACCGCCATCGAGAAAGCCGCTCCGAAGCTCAAAAAACTACTATAACGAGGATAAAAAAGCTTTTTCTTCCGGAGGGATTTTACTCATATTCCCTCCAAAATCGAGATAAACGAGATCAATTTTCATCTCAAAAACTTTCTCGTCTCCTCTAAAAATCTCTTGTAACAAGCGAAATGAAGCATTTTTGATCTGCAAAAGGGTCGTCTTGACCTCCAACACCTCTCCAAATTTTGCACTTTTGAGATAATCAGCTTCGATATGCTTGGCAACAAAATGTCCACCCGATAGAATCGGAGACCTCCCCGCATCAAAAAAGAGCTGACTCCGCGCACGTTCACAGAAGTTCAGATAGTTAGAGTGGTAAACGACACCACCGATATCGGTATCTTCATAATAGACACGTATTTGCATTCTAAACCCCCTTTTTTACGGCATTTCAAAGCCGTTAAAAATAAAACGTCACCAAAAACGTCACCAAAA
>NZ_JAFLKV010000049.1:8103-11930 GCF_019163035.1 Sulfuricurvum sp. | reverse complement strand
CCGACTGCTCTTTTTGCGCTCTTTGTACCCTTCCGTAGTATGGCAGGTCGAGCTTGAACCGTGCGACGTGTACGGTGATCGGATCGGACTGAGCAAAGTAATCGATAACCTGATCGAAAATGGGGTGAAATATTCACCTAAAAACCCTATAATCACGATCACACTTCGAAACTATACGTTGAGTATTTGTGATCAGGGGATAGGGATGGATGAAATCACCCTGATCCATATTTATGATCGCTACTATCAGAGCGATTCCACAATGGCGGGGTATGGAATCGGGCTAAATCTGGTCAAACGCTATTGTGACCGCTACGCAATCGCATTGCATATCTCCTCAAAAGTGAACGAGGGGACATGCGTTAAACTTGAATTTAAAAAAAGGGAAGAGAATGGAAAATAGCGGTTGGTTGGAATACGCACACAGTGCGATAGATTACGGGATTATCGGAATATTGGTATTGATGAGTGTCGTCTCATTATGGCTGTTTATCGAACGCCTAATGGCATACGGTTCTGTCCGTATTAGCGATTATGATACGAAAGAGGAGTTGGAACTTGATTTAGGTGATAACGTCTCTACGATTGCAACCATCGGTTCCAATGCTCCGTACGTGGGGCTTCTTGGGACGGTTTTAGGGATCATGATCACGTTTTACAGCCTCGGAGATGTCGGTGCAGTTGATCCTAAGAAAATCATGACAGGATTGGCATTGGCACTCAAAGCGACCGCGATGGGTCTCGTCGTTGCTATCCCATCGATCATCTTTTACAATATTTTACTGCGTAAAATGGAGAGACTCCTCACCATGTGGGAAATCAAAAACAAAGGGTAACCCATGAAAATGAAACGTATGGATACGATCAACGTTATCCCCTTTATCGACATTATGTTGGTGCTCTTGGTCATGGTATTGACGACGGCTACGTTTATCCGTACCGGACTTATCCCCGTTGATCTCCCCGATGCCAAAGGGACAGCCGCAGAGCATAAACCATCGGAGCTAAAACTCACGATCCAAAAAGACGGAACATTGATGCTGGGAGAAGAGAAAACACCGATTATGTTGGCTGATTTTGAACAACGGGTTATTGCCGGGGGTAAAGAGATGACAGTCGTACTCTATAGCGATAAAGATGCGGCATTTCAAAACTTTGTGGGTGTGATGGATGTCCTCAAACGTCTGGGGCATGAACAGCTCTATATTGTGACTGATAAGCAGAAATAATTGTGCATCAAATCAGCAACTATGTTTACGCCCGAGATGAACTCTTAGGTCTCGATATTCCAACCAAGAGACTTCCGAATCCTTACCACGATTTTCCCTATATGGTTTTGGAGGGGGTGCTCAGTAGCGCCGAATGCCGCGCGATTACCGCTGCCGCATTAGAGGACAAAAACTCCGTGCAAGCGGAGCTTCGAGGAAAAGCACTTGATACCGCAATCCGTAAAACCGATATTCATATATTGAGTAAAGAACATCGAGCTATCTATGATCGCCGTTTTGATGCGATACGTTCAGAGATAGAAGCTTTTTTTGCGATCTCATTGTCCAAAGCGACCGATGTACAGGTTCTGGGATACGAGAGCGGCTCATTTTACGTCAAACACTCCGATGATGCGAGTGAACTGCGTGATAGCGATGGAAATGTAGTTGGTTATCGTACCGTTGCACCGGAGCGTAAGCTCACCACCGTCCTTTTTACCACGTCGTATACCCCTCATCCAACGGATCAGGATCATTTCAGCGGAGGAGAACTCCTTTTCAACTATCTGTGTGATGAAAATGGTAATACAATAACCCTTCGCCCCGAAGCAGGGGATATGGTCGTTTTTTTGAGTAACCCTTATTTCGCCCATGAAGTCCTTAGCGTAAAAGAAGGTTTTCGACTTTCACTTGTCCAATGGCATGATGCACTGATGTAGGGTATAATTTCGCATCTTTTTTCCAAGGGCAAATAATGCGCTACTTTTACAGCTCGTTCGTAATCATG
Source organism: Sulfuricurvum sp. (assembly GCF_019163035.1). Classification (GTDB taxonomy): domain Bacteria; phylum Campylobacterota; class Campylobacteria; order Campylobacterales; family Sulfurimonadaceae; genus Sulfuricurvum. The sequence goes on along the minus strand of NZ_JAFLKV010000049.1, from coordinate 9,935 downwards.
GCTTTAGGGCTGATCGCGGCGTTTTATCTCGGCGGACTCACTGCTATTTATATCACGTTTCTTTTGATTGTTCTTGAAATTTCCCTTTCATTCGATAATGCAGTTGTCAATGCCAAAGTTTTGGAGACAATGGATCCGATCTGGCAGAAACGGTTTATCGTATTCGGTATTCCGATTGCGGTATTCGGGATGAGACTAGTGTTTCCTCTTGCAATCGTTTCGATTGTGACGGGAATGGGATTGATGGAAACGCTACAAGTGGCGATGAATCAGCCCTCTGAATATGAAAAAGTGCTTAAAGCTACTGAATCGACAATTTTTGCGTTCGGGGGAGCTTTTTTACTGATGGTCTTTTTGGACTTTTTCTTTGAAGAGCGGGATGTTAAATGGGTGACCTTTGTTGAGGGTTCCAAAATGATGGAAACCTTCTCAGGTGTTGCTAATATCGAGTTGATTACCGCTATTATGGTCGGGATTGCTCTGGGGCACATTACCCAAGACTTCGGTGTTGTTCTCGCATTTATGTACGGTGTATTGCTTCACTCATTGCTGGGGATGCTGGATCATTTTCTCTCTTCCGATACGGTAAAAAGCGGGATTGCAGGATTTATCTATCTTGAAGTACTTGATGCGAGTTTCAGTTTTGACGGCGTAATCGGAGCGTTTGCCCTTACTAGTAATATCTTTATCATTATGATAGGGCTTGGTGTGGGAGCGATGTTTGTGCGGAGTATTACCCTCTATTTCGTTGAGCATAAAACCCTCTCCGAATTTCGTTATCTCGAGCACGGTGCCCACTATGCGATCGGAATTCTGGCAATTATCATGTTGATGAAAATTACCACTCACATCAGTGAAATGGTGACTGGAACCATCGGTATCGGTCTTATCGCTATCGCGTTTGCCCATTCATTATGGGAAAACAAACAAGCCAATAAGGCTTAGTCTTCTTCGCCGTCATTTTTGACGGCATTCTCTTCTCTCTTCTTCCGTTTATAATATTTGAGTATTCCATACAAACTTATCATCATCCACGTAAACTCCATGATAAAGGAAGCAAGATTCCAGTCATAAAGCAAAGAGATAATGATCAGGAATGCACCGAATGTATTCAACACGGAGAAGCTTAAATCACTTGCATCCATTTTTCCCAGTTGTAAAAGCATATAGCCGATAATAATGATGATAACACCGAGAATACCGATAAGGTCGATTAGGGATAATTGCATTGTATTTCCATTATTTGGGTTAGAGAGGAAGTGTATCGAAGAAGGGTTAAAAAGAGAGGTTATAGTTCGCAAAACGCCAAATGCTTGGCGTTTTTTGCGTCCTTACATCATACCGGGCATTCCACCCATACCGCCCATATCAGGCATTACAGGTTTGTCTTCTTTGATTTCATGGATTGTCGCTTCGGTGGTGAGGAGCATACTTGATACGGAGGTTGCATTGGTCAATGCAACACGCTCAACTTTGAGCGGATCAATGATTCCTGCTTCGAACATATCGACGTATTCACCGGTTGCTGCGTTGAACCCGATATTTTCATTGGTTGCGCTAACGATAGTATTAACGACAACACCCGCATCGTATCCCGCATTTTCAGCAATTTGTTTTACCGGAGCAGTGATTGCGCGGAGGATGATCTCCCATCCGATTTTTTGATCGCCGATGAGGTCGTGTTTCACTTTTGCCGCCGCGCGGATCAATGCCGCACCGCCGCCAATAACGATCCCCTCTTCAACTGCCGCTTTGGTCGCTGAGAGCGCATCGTCTACGCGGTCTTTTTTCTCTTTCATTTCGGTTTCAGTCGCTGCTCCGACTTTGATAAC
>NZ_JAFLKV010000049.1:0-8003 GCF_019163035.1 Sulfuricurvum sp. | reverse complement strand
CGCGGTCTTTTTTCTCTTTCATTTCGGTTTCAGTCGCTGCTCCGACTTTGATAACCGCAACACCGCCTGCGAGTTTCGCAAGACGCTCTTGAAGTTTCTCTTTGTCGTATTCGCTCGTGGTGCTTTCGATTTGGGTACGGATCTCTTTGATACGTGAGTTCACTGCATCTTTATCTCCAGCTCCGTCAACGATAGTGGTGTTATCTTTGCTGATAACAACACGAGACGCTTGACCGAGGTCAGCTACGGTTGCGCTATCGAGTGTACGTCCGATCTCTTCACTGATGAGTTGTGCACGAGTGAGTACCGCGATATCTTGGAGCATTGCTTTACGGCGATCACCGAATCCCGGTGCTTTAACGGCTGTGATGTTGAGTACACCGCGCAATTTGTTCACGACCAAGGTTGCCAACGCTTCACCGTCTACATCTTCAGCGATGATGAGAAGAGGGCGTGAACTTTTTTGAACTTGCTCCAACACAGGGAGAAGGTCTTTGAGGTTTGAGATTTTTTGATCGAACAAAAGGATAAACGGGTGATCCAGCTCAACGGTCATTTTTTCCGAGTTGTTGATGAAGTACGGGCTGAGGTAACCGCGGTCGAACTGCATCCCCTCAACAACGTCGAGTTCGTCGTTGATCCCTTTGGCTTCTTCAACCGTGATAACACCATCACGACCTACTTTGTCCATCGCTTCAGCGATCATGGCACCGATACGCTCATCGGAGTTAGCCGAGATAGTAGCGACTTGTGCAATCTCTTTTTTATCGTTGATGATACGTGACGCCGCTTTGAGTTCTGCCAAAATCGCTTCAGTCGCTTTGTCCATACCCCGTTTTACTTCGATTGGATTAGCACCTGCCGTGATGTTGCGAAGACCCTCTTTGAAAATAGAGTTGGCAAGGATGGTTGCCGTAGTGGTACCGTCTCCCGCTTCGTCTGCTGTGTTAGAAGCTACCTCTTTAACGAGTTGTGCCCCCATATTTTCCAAAACATCTTTGAGTTCAACTTCTTTTGCAACCGTTACACCGTCTTTGGTGATAAGTGGTGCGCCGTAGCTGCGTTGGATAAGGACGTTACGTCCACGCGGTCCCATCGTTACTTTGACTGCATCAGTGAGTTTTTGTACCCCTGCGGCTAGTTTGTTGCGAGCTTCGTCTGCATAATGAATTTCTTTTGCCATAATAGTTTCCTTTATTTAATAATTCCGAGTAAATCGCTGGTAGCGATAACGAGGTAAGCTTTCCCCTCTAATGTTAGTTCTGTACCGGCGTATTTACCGAAAACGACAACATTTCCTATCTCTACATTGGTTACTTTCTCGCTCACTGCTATTACAGTTCCTTGAGATGGTTTCTCTTTTGCATTGTCAGGAATAATGATACCCGATGCGGTTGTAGTTGCTTCTTCGAGGCGTTGAACCAATACTCGTTTTCCAAGTGGTTGAAAATTCATTGTTTTTCCTTCTTTAATGATTTTATATGCTTGGGATTGTACACGAGTTTAGGTTAATTGTCAATGTCTTAGTCTTTGAGACTCAATTAATATGAGCTTGTGTTGTGTATGTTAAAATTTATTCGTAGGTTTATTTTTACTTTTAGCTTTTAATAAGTAATGGTTTACTATAATTCCGGTCTTCCCAAAAGATGGCTGGGTAGCTCAGCTGGTTAGAGCGCTGGTCTCATAAGCCGGAGGTCGGGGGTTCGAGTCCCCCCCCCGCCACCATCTTACAAATCAATCCCCATCAAATTCATTCAAAAAATCCTTTAAAACTCCACAAAATAGCTGTTTTTATTCCTTTTTATCCTCCGATGTCCATTTATGCACTTCATATAAAACTAAGATTTTTAGGGGTAGGATTAGGGGTAGTTTGCTTTAGGGGTATCAAAGCCTCTAAAAAGATACCCCTAAAAAGTGAGATTTACCTATGGCTCGCAAAGCAGTACCCCTAACCGATACAGAAATAAAAAAGGCAAAATCAGCCGAAAAAGATTATAAACTCTTTGATGGCGGCGGACTATTTTTACTGATTAAACCGACCGGCGGTAAATTATGGCGTTTGAAATATCTCTTTGAGGGCAAAGAAAAGCTACTTTCATTAGGCACTTATCCTGAAACGACATTACTTGAAGCAAGAGCCAAACGAGACGAATATAAACGAGAGATCGCCAAAGGGATAGACCCAGCCTCAGAGCGTAAAGAGTCCAAAGCAAAAATCGAAGCAAAAGCGATCGAAGAACAAGCGTCCATTGATGGGCAGTTTCACCTAGTAGCGTATGAATGGCTTAACTCACTTAACAATGACGAGAGTACACACAATAAGCGCGTTTCATCGTTTGAAAAAGATATTTTTCCCTACTTGTGTACTTACAACGAACGTCATATCATTATCTCCTCAAAGCACATTAAAGATATTACCCATCCCGAATTATTGAAAATCATTAAGACAAAAGAGAAGACGGCTCCCGAAGTAGCGATTCGCCGGTTCAGAGATTGTAACCGGCTTTGGAGATATGCGATCAATCACGGTTATACGGAAATCAATATCACCGATCGAATCAGTAGCGACGCATTCATCCCCCGGAAAGAAAAACACATCCCTAAGATCACGGACGAAAAAATCTTAGGAGAGCTTTTAAGGGGTATAGACGATTATAAAGGCGAGGGGGGGATTATCGTGCGAAATATTCTCCGTTTTGTCTCTATTATGCCTTTACGTGCCGATAATCTATGTAAATTACGATGGGGTCAAGTCGATTTTGAAAAATCGATCATTACGATACCTCGATCAGAGATGAAAGTTAAAGATCAAAATCTACCTGACTTTGTATTACCGCTCCCGGTACAAGCGTTAAATATTCTCAAGGAAATAAGAGAGATTACTGGATGGGGACAATGGGTATTTCATGGTGTACGCAATAATCTCACCCATGCGAATAAAGAGAGTGGCAATAAAGCATTACGATCGTTGGGATTTATTGACGAGGTAAACGGCCGCAAACAAACACTTCACAGTTTTAGAGGTACTTTCCGATCACTGAGTGAAACATACGCTAAAGAGCATGGAGTGAGTTTTGAAGTTCGAGAACGTGCGCTAGATCACCATGAGGAAAATAAAGTTGTTAGAGCCTATACCCACAAAGCCGATTACACCGAGCAGATGAGAGAGCTGATGCAATGGTGGGCGGATTTTTTAGACAAAGCGAAAACGTCAAGGGAAAACCGGACAAAATAAATCAACCGATTGCATTTCACTATGCTACGTTTTAATATCATTATTTAATTGATTAAATATTGGTATTTAATTCCAACTTGCTAGTCACCATATTTTTTTTGGATCATCAATCTTGACTGCATAAGGACTAAAAGAGGTTTTTTTCTGTCGATCTCTTAAAACAATCGGCCCTGTTTCTTCTTCTCTAGTTTCCTCGATTGTTTGTACAATGGTATGATCTCCATTTGATGATCCGACCGTTTCAGCCTCATTTTTTGGTGTTGGTCCTCCAGAGATTTTTACCTCTTTTTGAGGAGCTAAATTTCTCTTAAAATAGATATTAAACTGCTCATAGCTCATTTTGATTTTATGATCATTTTTGACTTTCTCATACAGCATTTTTGCAGAGCGATAACCATCATCTTCATATAGTTTTTTCAGTATTTTTAAGAGTGAAAAAAACTCAAGCATTGCTTCACCTTTTTTAAGTGCCATCATTTCCTCCTAAATTGTAATATATAGTTCTATATTTTACAATATTGTATCATATTGTAAAATAAAGTCGTGTTTTCTAATAGAAATTTTGACTGAAAAAGCGCTCTTTTAAGAGGTTTTTCTATTTTAGATATTGTGTGTATAATTTTGTGCTATACTTTATGATATAAAAAAGGCAGGATGTGTAAACGTATATACATTAGCGAAGCAAAAGTATATAGTTTTCATCCTGACACTTATTCGCACCAAGGTGCTCAACGGTAAAAGAGGAGGGCGAAATGCCGCCAAAAAAAAGAAAAGATCCACTTGAAATTCGGGGTAAAATTTTGCCGATTCGGGTTAATCAAGAAGAGCTAAATTCAATTAGTGAACAAGCAAGCCGCTTCGGTTTATCATCATCAAATTATCTTCGCTCTCTTGGGATGAATTACCCCGTTAAATCGATAGTGGATGAACAGGCGGCGGCAGCTCTTTTAAAAACAAATTCTGATTTAGGAAGATTGGGTGGTTTATTTAAAATGTGGCTCAATCGAAACAGTGATGACAAAGAGAACTTTAGCAGTCAAAGAACCTATAAAGATATTGATGTACTAGTGGACGAGATCGAGCGCATCCAACAAATTTTAAAGCAAGAGGCTTTAAAAATAATGAGATCCAATGATCGTTAAAAAAATCACCAAAAAAGCTTCAACACAATCGAGCTTTAAAAATTTATCCAATTATATGCTTGACGAAAAGAACGGCCGTCAAAAAGTCGAAGAGTACACTTTTACAAACTGCTCTTTTGAAAATGTCGAGGATAATATTTTAGAGATTGAAAATACTCAGGCAATGAATACCAGGGCAAAATCAGATAAAACATATCACATGGTAGTTTCTTTCCAATCCGACGAGAACCCGACGTCGGAAATGATGCGAGAGATTGAAGCGGAACTCGTTAGATCCATTGGAATGGAAAGACACCAACGCCTAAGCGTTGTTCATGGTAATACGAATAATCTACACATCCATATAGCCATTAACAAGATCGATCCCGATCTATACCGCAACGTCGATCCGTCGTTTGATAAAACCAAGCTACAAGAGAAAGCAGCACAGTTGGAGATCCAACACGGTTTAAAAATTGATAACCATATTCCGAATAAAGAAAAGTATACTGATCGTTCTATACAAGAGATCCATTCCGGTATTGAGAGTTTTAAAACGTGGATCAAAGAGGAAGTTGCCGGATCTGTTAAAAAGGTATTGGAAGAGGGTAGATCATGGGAAGAGCTGCATAAAACTTTAGGTGAATATGATCTTGAACTTGTAGAACGTGGAAATGGCATGGTTATATCGTCTCGATCATCTAACTACCATGTTAAGGCCTCTGATGTTTCAAGGGATCTATCCAGAGGAAAGCTTGAAAAAAAATTGGGTGAATTTCAAAAGCCGGCTGCGATAACTGAAGCTAAAGAGAAATTCGGATCTCGTTCAAAAGTTAAAAATGAGTACTGGGACGAGTACAAAAAACAAGCGGATCAAAACAAAGTGCAAAAGATCCTTTTGATCGAAGAGCAGAAGAAACAAACCGCTAAAGATAAACTGGTGATTTTGACAACGGCAAAATTCGAGAGAGGAAAAGTGCAGCGTGAGGTTAATTTGAGCCGAGAAGAAAAGCGGCAAGGATATTTAGACGTTGCGAGAAATAAACGAGAAGATCTAAGACAGCTTTACGCCAAAGATAGAGAAGCTAAAGCGGAGATATACAATGAAGTACGGCACACATCCTATAAAGACTTTTTGATTGAGAAAGCGATTACCGGCGATTTAAAAGCCCTTGATCTATTAAACCACGGTAAGAATAAAAAAGCCGAACCGATCAAAGATGCCAACATCATCATTGGAGAGGATTTTAAACCGGTGATTGACACCAAGAAAGCACCAATTATTACAAAGTCCGGGGATATTGTGTATAAACTGGATCGTGACACTAAAATCATGGATCAAGGAAGCATGATCAAAACCACTATATTAAAAAAAGAATCTCAATACCTCCAAACACTTTTATTGGCCAAAGAAAAATTTGGTAAAGATTTGGACGTACAAGGTACGGACGAGTTTAAAAAACAGATGGTGATCATTACGATTAAATACGGAGTCGATATTAAATTCAAAGATACTGAAATGGAAAGAATGCGATCAATTAGTCAAGAAAAGGTGCCCAATCAGTCGAAAGACAAAAAAATTGTAAATGTGGATCTGGAAAAAGGGATGGGGAGATAGTATGATAGTCCGAGGGGTTAACAACCCCTCATTTTCCATTGTAAAGCAGGTGCGAAATTTTTATACTTTTTCCCCGAGGATTTTAGGAAGATAGCCAAAAATCTTGTCTTTAAACATTTTCAATCGTTGTTTCGCAATCAGATTGAAACGAGCATCCATGAGAACTTCAGAAAATGTCAAACTCTCTTTAGTCATATCCTCGATGTCTTTGCCAAATGTTTTGGGATTTTGAGCGTCGATATAGACCAATGCAAAGATACTCTTTTTATATTTTTTGTAAACGTCCATGTCCTCAAATTCTTTTCCATCCGCGTCCTCGATGAGTCCTTGGAACTCGTTTAACCATACCACAAACTTAACGCCCGGATATTTTTCAAGTAATTGAACAAATCCATTAATCGTATCTTTTTGAGCTTGACCTCCGACGATGGGAACGTGTAGAATTATCTCGTATTTATTGCTTAACGTTGCAAATGTATCATTTTCTGAAATGTATTCGATCAAAGGAATGAATGACGTTGCACCGTTATCAATAACAAAGTCTTTATCCTCACTCTGAAGCATATTTAAAACGAGTGTATCGAATTTACGCGGATCAAACTTGCCAAAACGATCAAGTAAAGTCAAATGATTGACGCTTAATGCCGAGATAGAAAAAAATGTTGCATTATTCGGATCTGTATCGACACAAACTAGACTCTCTCCGTTGTCACCTCTTAGCTCATGGTAGTATTGAGCAATAAGGGAAGATATAAAACTCTTCCCAACGCCGCCTTTGCCTTGCAAAATGATATTTGCTGTTTTTTTCATAGTAGATTCCTTTTTTATGATGTTAAATAGAGCTATACGCTCTTATGATTATGATGCGGCAGCTACGCTATTTACATAGCTACCGGCATCCGCCTTGGCTGCATCCATTTCTTTTTGTTCATTGATTGATTGCGTTTTTTGGTTCATTTTTTGTGTTGCTTTTTGGAGGGTACCATTTGAATCGGCACCCGTCGCTTTTCTAACCATTTCAGCACCTACCGCTTTGGCAATATTGCCTATAGTTGAACCTTGACCCGCTGCGCTTAATCCTTTTGCCGCTTTCACAGCCCCACTCATTCCTGCTGCACCTTTAGCGGTAGCGGCGGCTCCCGCCATAGCACCGCCGACGACACCTGCTGCCACACCTAACCCCGCTACTGAATTTCCACCTAGTGAGCCACTCATGAGGCTATTTACCACACCGTTTATCATTTGAACTACTGAGGCAAGAACAATAGACATCACGATGATTGCAACGTATGAACCAGTGTCATTTCCCACTGATGCTTGCAACTGCTCAATAGTTGAAATCGTGAGGGCTAGCACCAGTTTTATGAACATCAACTCCATTCCCGCAGCAAAGAGTGCTTTTATCGGGTTGACCGCCATTGATCTGGTATAAGATAATCCGCCAAGAGAAATAACGATGTATGATCCTGCGATCAACATTTGAATCTTGACCAATGTCATGAACAGTTGAGCTGCCATCAATCCAAAAGCAACTAAACAAATTGCGCCGGCAATTACGGCGGCTATACTTCTCCCAATATCAGTTATAGTCATACCATCCCAAAGAGCCATTACCAACTGCATAGCAGCTTCGAGGATCGTGTCTGGTTCAATATTTCGATCTGTAGCGTTTGCCGCAATTTGTGCGAACGACTCTGGAATCATCTTCAAATAATCAACCGAATTGAAGAACAGCAAGAAAAACCCTATCCACATTATTTTTTCGATTAATGTCCATAAAATTGCGCCGACTTCAGTGCCTTTAAGTGCCATAGCCCCAAATGTCAGCACGAAGTCAATGACGATAAAAGACATAAATAGATACATCCCCGCAGGTTTAATTGCATTAACCCACGAAGTGGATGCTGCGGAGAAAATTCCTAGGACACCATCGACATTGTTGTTTGTATCAATTCCCGCAAAAAGCATCGAGGGATGTAAATTTCACTCCCATGTTTCCAGTCATTTCACTTTTATGTTTCCACCCGTT
>NZ_JAFLKV010000017.1 GCF_019163035.1 Sulfuricurvum sp. | reverse complement strand
ACATTTCCCTCAACCTCTTTATCGACGATTTGATCGCCGAATCGGATACTTACACGGCTGTCCGCTTCGAAGATCCCCTGAATCAGAACCAATCCCTCACGGCTGATTACCTCAGAATAGAGATAATTTTTTCGCACCAAAAGAGTAATACTTTGAGGGGCATCACTTCGCATGAGCGTATCGAGAAGCTCCAGTGCGATAGGCCCTGCCCCGACGATGATCACATTTTTACCGACCATCCCCTGTGCAATGGCTTCGCAATCGCTCTGGCTTCGAAACGTCGCCGCATTCTCGATGTGTGAAATATCAAAGAGCGATTTGGGCACCGAACCCGTCGCAATGATCAGTTTATCGTAATGAAATGCGGCATGTTCACTGAAAACCCGTTTTTGAGCGGGATCAATCGAGATGATTTTTTGATCCAGCTCCAGTTTTACGTTTGGGTGCAGTTCCAACTCTATCGAATCCACACAATTGCAATCTTCCACCAGTTTGCACAAATGGATCCGATCATACGGAGGGTGTTTCTCATCCGAAACAATCACTACCTCGGATTCTGGAGCCTTCTCCATCAGAGAATTGGCGATATAGACAGCGGCAATCCCCCCGCCTACGATAACAATGCGCATGATCTACTCCTCACTCTTGTTTTGAATTTTAGCTGATTTTTTGGCAGCCGCGTACGCTTCACGACTCTCTTTACATGATGCTTCCCACACAAACCACCCATCGTTTGCCCCATCTTCTTTTAGGGCAGATTGCTGTTTTGTTTCACTTTGCCACAATGCTTCCTCAGGTTTTGGGCAAGCACGGACACATTCACCGCAATAGATACAGAGCCACGGATTATAGCGATACGTTTTCGTCCCGTCTTCATTTTGATAAAAGAGAATCGCTCCTGGAGGACACACTTTCTCGCATTTATCACAGAAAATACACTCATCTATCCCGTATTCGATCAATCCCCGATATCCGTTGGGCAAAACAATCTCTTCAGCAGGATATTGGTGCGTACGGATCGGTCTAAAAAGGTTCAAAAATGCTTCGATCATCGATTTAATCATCTGAACCTCCTATTTCGCCGTACACGACATACACGGATCGAACGAGGCGAGGATGGCGGGAGCATCGGCATACTCAGCGCCTTTAAATACCTCCATCATCGCCGGAATCGCCGAAAAGGTCGGAGTTTTAATCCGAACACGATCCAGCATATTTTGACCGCTCCCCCGCACCAGATAAAAAAGCTCCCCGCGCGGCGCTTCGACGCGAACCACCGCTTCGCCGTTTGGTTTCCCTTTTGCCTTCTCCTGAATCTCTCCTACTGGGAGGTTATTCACAATATTTTGACACATTTCTATCGAGTTCACAATCTCCCGTAAACGGACAAAATTACGAGCATGAATATCCCCCGTAGCTTCAAGGATCATTTTATACCCTATATCTTCGTAGGGAAAATCGCTCGTTTCGGCGCGGACATCGGTTACCAACCCCGCCGCACGAGCCAACGGTCCCAACGCATTGTAGGTGTACGCATCTTCCAGACTCAACACCCCTACCCCTTTGTATTTGAGCGAAAGCGACCAATTATTGTCAAACAATCCGATCAGCGTATCAATTTTACTGGTGAGTACTCCGAGGTTTTTATGGATCAGTGCCACGAGTTCGGGGGTCAGATCACGGTTCACCCCGCCGATGGAGATATAATCAAACTGGACACGGTTCCCACTGATCGCCTCTTGAACGTCCATGATCAATTCCCGATCTCCCATAATCTGCATAAACAGCGCTTCAAATCCGGCATTCTCGGCCGTATGGGCGAGACAAAGCATGTGCGAGTGGATACGATCGAGTTCCACCATCAGCATCCGCAGATATTTGATCCGATCATTCGCCTCATATCCGAGCAATTTTTCGACGGCTAACGTATACGATAGGGAGTGGGTGATAGCGCAGAGACCGCAAACACGGGCGACGACATACCCTACCTGTTTAAACTCGAAACTACGGGTACACGCCAGCTCCACACCACGGTGGACAAACCCCACATCGGCATCGACCCCGATGATCTTCTCGTTTTCACACTCAAACTTAAACCGTATCGGCTCCAACAAAGAGATATGCTGTGACCCCAAAGGGATTTGGATCGTTTTTTTCATGATTCCCCCCTAAGCGGATACGGAAGTGAATCCTCATCGAGATAAAGCCCTCTCTCCGCACCTTCCACTTTAAGCCCGAACATATCAACGATCTCCCTCTCCCCCATAAATGCGGAGGGAATTAAACTGACAATCGAGGGGACAGGGGTTTCATAATCGCTCAGGGCATAATAGATGACAATCTCATCTTTCACCCCGTATTGGGAAAAAATCCATTGGAGCTCGATCTTTCCATCCCCCAAATCGATCCCGTTGACACTCAGAAAATGCCATTTTTTCGCTTCATAAAACGCTCCGATGTCGCTCAACAGCGTCGTGAGTGTCGTTTCAATCTTTCGCATGAGGTTCCACCTTTGTTGCCATATTGAGGCGGCTGAGTTTATTATGTATCGTCTCTATTGCACCGAAGAGTTTAAACGGTTTTTCGATCTCTTTACTTTTCGCTTCGAGCACTTTCAGAGCTTTAACTATCGCATCGATAATGAGTTGCGGCGATGCGGCACATCCGGGGACATAGACATCGACGGGGATATAGCGATCAATCCCGTCTTCGACGTTATACATCCCCCGAAACACCCCACCCGTCGCCGTGCACGATCCGACCGCCACGACCACTTTTGGTTCAGGGATTTGGGAATAAAGCTCGACGAGACGCTCACGGGAACGGTAGGTGACAGGGCCCGTCACGAGAAAAATATCAGATTGTTTCGGATTTCCCGTATTAATCACCCCGAAACGTTCCAAATCGTATTTGGGGGCGAGGGAGGCGAGGATTTCGATGTCACAGCCGTTGCAACTCCCCGCATTGTAGTGCAGTACCCACGGCGATTTTTTCCGAAAAGGGGTAAAAAATTTCATAATAGCACCCCCGAGAGATTGAGTACCGCCAGAGCCATCGCGACGGTGTAGATGATTTTCACCATCTGCGCAGGTCTCACACGGGCAGTCGCATTATCGACGAGATTGACGAGCAAAAAGACCCCCGCGACCAACAATGCCCCCACCCAATGCGACTCCCCACCGAAGAGGTAAACAAAGCTATAGATAAAAATATATTCGAGAAACCGCGACATATACAAAAACTCGTAAAACACCCCGCTGTACTCGATCTCGACCCCGCCGACAATCTCCTGATGGGCTTCACCGACATCAAAAGGGGACTTTTTCACTTTGATCGGGACGATCATCAGCAAGGCGGCAAACAACAGTGGTAACTGCGTCAGGTAGCCGCTAGCTTTGAGGATCTGTGAAACCTCGAAACTCCCGCTCACCAGATACAACCCCACCGCCACCAAAATCAATATTGGCTCGTACGCCACCACCATCAGCAGTTCACGGTTCGATCCGAGATGCGAATAGACGGAACGGACGCTGTATCCCGCCACAATGAGGAGAAGTTGGGCGAAGAGGTGAAGAAAAATGATATAGAGGAGATTCCATCCCAAAAAGATCGCCGCGATAGTAAACCATAAAACAAAAAAGTGGGCGACCGCGAGGAGGGCATGAGGAGCATGGACGATCAACGTCCGCTTATCAAGGAGCTTGAACATATCGTAAAATGGTTGCAAAAACGGAGGTCCCTGACGCCGCTGCATCCGAGCTCGCAATACCCGCTCACCTCCATAAACCAACCCTCCTAAAATCGGAGCCAAAGCTATCCATATCCAGATCATGACAACGCTCCTACCATCGCTACGGCGACAAAGAGAATTCCAAAACCCCAATAGAGAAGCAACTGAACTTTGTTAGAGGGTTCATAATAAACTAACGCCGAATCAAACGGCTCTTTTTCACCGCAATGATACGGCTGTGAGCGATCATACCGATCCATCCGACGAATCAGGGATGGAAGAGCAAAAACAAAGAGCATCGGCAATACCAACAGTACGACGAAGATATTGTGTTGCATCATAATATATCCAAGTGCCCCAATCACAATGAAAAAACTCAGCAACACCAACGGAACATTAAAACCATTAGGAATCGCAATCGTCTCAGAATCTTCAACATCGCAAGGGGCAGAGAGAAGTGCCGATGCCACTTTAAAATAGAGAAGTACCATCAAAGCGCTTCCGACGATCAAGGAGAGGAGGATGATTAAATTGGAGGGGTGCTCTTTGAGAAGTGAGGCAACAGAGCCGATCGCAAAGAGTTTCCCCATGAACAGACCGAACGGTGGGAGGGTCAACGAAACAAATCCAAAGAGGATAAATCCTACCGTCTTCGGTGATTTCGTCACCATCCCTTTCATATCCTCGATATCTTTGACGTGATGCACTCGCTCCAACACCCCTGCCGAAAGAAACAGCAACGCTTTAGAGAGGGCATGAAAAAGCATCAATGCCATGGCGAGGTTCATACTCTCCTCACTCCCGATAGCCGCCAACGCCATCATGAGTCCCAACAACGCCACGGTGGAGTATCCCAAAATCTCTTTGAGCACCGAGCGTGAGAGTGCCAGATACGACGCGGCAACAAACACCAACGCCCCAATGATCGAGATCAACCCTCCCACGGCACTCATCGCCAATGCAGGGGCAAGCTTTAGGATCAGATAAGGGGCTATTTTAACCATCGTCGCGGAGTGTAGCATCGCACTCACGGGAGTCGGTGCCACCATTGCACCCAGCAACCAACCCTCGAACGGGATTGCAGCCCCCTTAACCAGTGCCGCCATCGAGAGGAGTGCGATAGAGAACAACACCATCCCTCCTGAACTTTGCAATAGTGTATCAAACATCACCGTCTTAAACCCGATGATAGCAACCAAAGCCCCCAGTAAAATCACCACCCCGCCGATTTGATTCATCCAGAGGGCTTTGAGGGCATTCGCACGACTCACTTCATCATTTCTAAAGGAGATCAACAAATACGATGCGAGCGTCGTCATCTCAAATAAGAAGAAAAAGAGGAGAATCGAATTCGCGATAACGATCAGATTCATCACCGAGAGAAACACCAATAATCCCCCAACAAAAAGACGCTTTTTGTATGGTGACGTCGGTTCATCTTCCATGTATTTCACAGAGTAAAGGACGATAATCCCCCCTACCCCATTAATAATCAAAAACATAAACTTCGAAAGACTATCCACCACAATCTCAGCCGACCCCGCCTCTGGAGCAATAGACTCGATATATCCATACAATATCAACTGTACAGCTGCAAGCGCCATCACTTTGGGGTGGTTAAAGAGTTTACCTTGATAGAGAAAAAAGAGAAGAAGAACAACATCGGCGACAACAATCACATTATTTAGAAGGAGTGTGAACTGAAAGGTAAAAACCCCAAAAGAGTTATAAAGAGCGAAAGCAAGACCACTAAGCAACCCAAAAACAGCTCCACTCACAGTATACTGAATTCGACTATTAGGAAATATGAGCAATAAAAATGATGCAACAAAGGGCAGTAAAACAAGTGCAAATACCATATCCACGTTTATTCCTTTTGGAACGGCTATTGGGTTATTATATCACAACAATGAATATAAAATTGTTACCACAATTATGATGCTATTTGATGATGTAACTGAAGGAATTTATCTTGAAAGATGGTGGCTGGGAGGGACTCGAACCCCTCCTGTAATATTACTCATTCCTACTTAAGTCCTATTTTATTGTGACAAGGCGCCATTAGGCTATTTTTTGGTTGTTTTGCTTTAAGCTTAACAAGCGGGACAATATTCCCTTGTTTTAGAATCTCATCATCCCCTGAACGAGGAATTTGTTTTTGTTGGTAGAAATATCTGCTTCAGTAGTCGGAGTTGATTCACTTCCGAAACCATGAGCGAGTGTGGCTTTGAGATCGAAGTTTTGGAAGTTGAGGCTATACCCTACTCCCAGAGCATTGAGGTTACGGATATTATCTTCGGTATTGAAGATGGTTGTATTTTTCCAGATACGGGCATGATCTAAGAAAAGACTCGTATTGTGGCTTACTTGATCTATTTTAGGTAGGTTATAGATGAGATCCAGGCTGAGCGCATATCCTTGGTCACCGCTGAGTTCTGAGTCTTCATACGCACGTACTCCATTACTTCCGGCAACGGATAGGTCTTCAGAAGAGTCAAGGTTATGTCCGAAGCTTTTTTGAGCTTTGAATGTGCTTTGAAGTGTAGTATCTTCTACGAGGTATTGACTCTGTAGTGCGTTTAGGGTTAGTTTGGTGTAGTTACCTACTGAGTTAAGTCCTGCTTCATCAGTTGCTTTGGCGTTATCGTTTTTAAGTCCTAAGTGTCCGATGGTGTATCCAAGAGAGGCGTTAAGAGTTCCCGGTAGGTTAAGCAATGAGGTATTACGCTTATCGGATACTTTGAATGTCAAGGCGTCGATACTTTTTTGGCTTTCAGTGGCTAGACCTGTAGCTCCGCTTGTATCTTTCATATTTTTATGGTCATAGTCGAGTTGAACACTTTGGGTATGGGCACGGGTTTTAAGGATTGGATAGGCTACATAGGCATTATAGCTATTGGTTTGACCGAATCCCTCATAGTCTGTGATTTCTGAGAGGGTGTATTTGGTAGTGCTGGCACTTAGCCCCCCTTTGAGTCCGTTGTAACCTAATGGACGATCGTATCCTAGACGGATGTTTTTAAGATCACGGGTGTTGGAGAGTAATCCAGTGAGGCTTAAGGTATCACCGATGCCGGTAAGACTATTGATATTAGCACCAACACTTAAGCGATTAGAACCGGTATATCGTGAACCGTAGTTATCCGCGATTGCGTAGCCTGAGTATTTAGGGGTTGGGGATACAGTGATACGAAAGGCACTGGTTCCAACTTCTGCTCCCGGATATACTTCGGCATTGGTAACTTGAGCACCTGAGAGATCATTGATAATGAGCATTTGGCGCTCTAAACTCATGGTGGAGACGAGTTCTCCCCCTTTGAGGTAATCCATGTATCCTTGTACTTCTGCCGTATCCACCAAAGAGCTATTTTTCATATCAAAAGCCCCGTAGGTTCCTTCGATGATTGCGATCTCGACTTTATTATCTTTCATATTTTGTTTTGGCATATACGCACGGGCTACGAAGTAACCGTTATCACGGTAGAACTTGGTAATAACAGAAGCGACTTCTTTAAGAGCGTTAATTCCGAGTTCTTTACCCTCATAGGGTTTTACAAGTTCAGAAAGAGTTTCAGTACTAAAGGCGCTATTGGCACTAAAATAAAACTCTTTTACATAAAGAGTAGATTCCGCTTTTTGGATTGGATTGGATTGCGGTTCTGATTGTTCGGCTTGGCGGACTCGATCAGCTACTATTGTATTCTGAACATCGTGTTGAGTCTCTTTTGTAGATGATATAGAAAAGCTATGAGATACATCTTCTTTCTTTAATAATGTTGGATCTTTCATGATTTCACTATGATTTTTTGCAGCTATCGTAATAGTAATAGTATCTTCATGAATATCTTTTTTATAGACATATGCTTGCGCATTTACAAACCCTTTAGTACGATAATATACTGTGATTTTATCCGTCGCATCCAGTAGTGATTGTACGGTTAACTCACGATTATTATAGTCAGCTATCACTTTTCGCAATTCATCTGCTTTTATACTATTGTTTCCTCTAAATAAAAACTTTTTAATCTTGATTGTATTCTCTTGCTTAGGTTCACTCAGTTGCTTGAGCAACTCATTTTTTTCCATAATCTGTTCAGATGAAGTCGGTTTTACTGCCTCTTCTTGAATTTTAGGCTGCTGCATTTTTTTATTTGAAGTATTCAAATCATGCTGAATAAGAGCAGGTATTTTTCGTTCATCCATTGGAAGCTGAACAGGTTGCACTTGACGTAAAATGTCACCTGTATTAATTGGTGCAACGGAAGGTGAAGCATACAATGCTGAAAAGGTGATAAGAGAGAGTGATAATATTTTTTTTGTCATAGTGACTCCTTATTAGTTTGTAGCTTGTTTAGTGTTATCGACAACGTAGAACTCTTGGCTAACACCTATAGGGAGGTTCACCCCTCCATTTATTAGAGAGACAAGACTGTCATTAGCTAACGGTACACGGATTTCATTTACCCCTTGTCCGCCAGATGCTTTTTGCAATTGTTCCATACTCACTGTTTGTACAGAAGCAGCTCCATCCGTGGTTCCAACGAGATTAAAGTGCTCTCCTACATTACCTTGTGGCATGATAGTTTGCAGAAGGACATTATTCTTTGCCTGTGTCTGTGCTTGTTGCTGTGGCACTACAGGTGCCAGGACAATCGGTGCAGGTGGTGTTACTGTCGTAGAGTTTACGATAGTAGTAACAATATTGGATACTTCTTTTTCCTGTACAGTATTCGTTGCTTCAGGAGTTGCAGGAGTTTCAGGAGTTTCAGAAGTTAAATTAGAATAAACAACATTCCATTTAGTAGAATTATCAGTGAAATAAAGACTTGGATCATAATTTGTACGAGTATGTGACATTACTTCTGTAGTTGGTGTAAACCCTAGAACAGCAGAATCCTTATATCCTGTATATACAACAACACGATCTGCTGCATTAGAAGCTGAAATAGTTCCATTATTAACAAAATTATTCTCAGCCGTAAAGATTAGACCATTCCCTAAACCTGTCGTGCTTGATACCGTAACACCACTATCAATAGTCATTGTTCCTTGAGTTCTAAACTCATACGGATTAACTAATGATGTATCTCCAGTAAATTCTACATTCCCAGTTTGAGAAGAAGCACCAATAGTTACCTTTTCAAATCCACTTTGAATTTTTGAAATTTCATCTGCTGTAATATCCAAAACACCTGCCGCAGGGTTCGCAGTACCTCCTATTTCGATTGTTTTAGTGGTATCTCGTGCTTGTAGAGCAAGTCGGTTAGTTCCCGACACATTTCCACCTAAATCAATTTTATTCGCATTTACCGTTACGTTTGAACTACCTGCATTGATAGTACTTTTAAAATCAACTTTAGCACCTGTAAAAACTTTTGAATCAAATACGTTAATGTCATCCAAATACAGATTCGCACCTAAAGCTCTTCCCCCGGTTGCATCCCAAGAACCTGAAACAAATACAAACTTATAATCTCCATCGGCTAAAGCCGTTGCAGAAGCCGTTGTCCAAGTTTGTGGAGTAGCAGAATTTCTTCCAGTTTTATCGAGGATAACTTGGGTAACACCCGTTGCGGTATTGATCATATATCCAAACACATCGTATGCATCACTTCCCCCCGTCGCTGCCCATTTAAACGAAACTCCTTCACCGGCTTTCAAACTGACTGCAGAGTCACTGACTACATAAGGACCATGTATAACTCCATAGCCGTCTGCAATATTACCACCGTTGGATGTCATTTGTAACGAATTACTTCCACTTCCGGCATCAACGTTGTTGCTCACTACTGTAGCATAACTACCCGAATACGCATAGTTATCATATGGTGCAGTGCCTCCAGAGGGTACGATAGGAGGAGCAGCCGTATCGTTAGGTGTTGCATATCCTGCTATTGTACTCCCTCCGTTGAGTTCAACTCCGCTATTCGTGACTGTCCATCCGGTAATTGTTGTCGATCCTTGTCCATCGGTTTCAAAGCTAGGATTGGTAAAACCTGATAACCCTGTGAGCAATGAAACCGCCCCGTCATAAATTTGGTCATTCGCAGTTGTAATAGTATTACCATAGATTTTTATCGTACTACCTTTAACGTCAAGAGTATCCAGTGCGGTAGTAGCTCCCACGTTTTTTGTGAAAGTAACGATCCCAGAACCTGCATCAAGTGTCAATGCGCTTGCACCATTGATCGTTTTATTAAATGTAATATCTCCACCATTGGTTTTAACCGCATTGGCAGAACCGCTTAGAACCACATTTCCATCAAATACTACCCCGAGTGTATGGGCATTGCCATTTTGCGTGGCATCAATATCAACTCCATTTTGTAGAATAATGGAGTTATCAGCCGACAAGGTTAATGTCGCATTACCGCTCATACTACCCGTGATGATGTCTTCATTAACATTAATATTGTTGTCCGCTTCCAAGAGAACACTGGTACCCAAATCGAGTGCCGTCACAATCGATAAAGCTGCAACAGTTACATCTCCAGCCGTTGATGTAGTCGCTGGAGTACCTGCAAGCGGTTCAGCTCCACCCGAAGCAATTGTAATATTCGTAGGATCAAGTAACCATGTCTTCGCTTTAATCGTTGTCCCATTTGCAATACCGAGTTCTTTCCCTGACGTCTCTACAAATCCACCGCTTGCATCGATGGTGCCTGATACGGTTGTCGTTCCGCCGTGAGCGAATAGGATTACTTCACCTTTGAGATCACCGATACTTTGTGCTTCGATGATCCCAGTATTGTTCACCATACCGTCAAGAATCGTATTGAGCGCTTGGGTCGTGAGGTAGACTTGACCGCCGTCGGCTTTGATCAGCCCTTTATTCTCTACGAGGGCATTGAGGGTTCCTTGATCGATGGTGAGGTTAACGAGAGAGTTACCATTTAGGTTGAGACTGATTTTATCTCCACCAGCGAGTTGGACATTACCCATTGTTGCTACGATGGTTCCCTCATTCTGGACGGTTTTACCCATCATCGCCACATAGCCACCTTGAGCGGTGGTGATGATGCCCATATTGATAATAGAGTTTTGGGAGTTACCCTCGAAGACATAGTTACCTGATTGGAAATTTGCATCGGTGATGTTAAGGGTAGAGGCTACCAATCCTCCGACATTGATTTGAGAACCGTTAGCGAAGAGTACTCCATTGGGGTTAAGGAGGAATACTTGACCGTTTGCGTTCATTGCTCCTTGGATAAGAGAGGGTGTTGCACCTACAACACGGTTTAGGGTAACTGATTGTGATGAGGGCTGAATGAAGTTGACGGTTTCAGTAGGGGCTATACTAAAGCTGTTCCAGTTGATGGAGGCTTTTTGGGTCGATTGGTTAATGGTTGTTATAGAACCATTTTGAGCAATAGAAGCACTACCGCTTGTGACTTGCCCTCCTGTTGGAGATGCGAAACTCATTGTACTGCCGGTGATCAATGCCGATACGACTAGGGATATCTTTCCCCCTTTGAGAATTCGAAAACGCGAATTGAAATCGGGTGTGTATTTCATCATTCATCCTTACAAAACTATATTTCACACAATTTTATAATACTACTGTTGCATTCGTGTTGCATTTTGTCGCTAAACAAAAAAGTATACAAGACGTTACTTTTGGTAATTTGTGCCTAAAAAGGACTGAGAATATATTATAAAATTTTATTTACACTCATCAATTCAAACCGACTTGATCAGTAATGTTAAGATATAAAAAAATATAATTAAAATTGGATCTGTACAAATTTAGTTCAATTGAAGATGTGATCGAGATTACAGCTCTCTCAAATACTCATTTACACAAATCGACATAGGTGCATTCGTAAGTAGGAAGTTTATGACTTTTGAGGCGGTGAAAAATCATTATGACTGGATCGGCTTAGATTCTGTATGTAAGAACCATAAGCTATACAAAGCCCTTATCCAATAATTTATGGATCATTTGGATGGTAATGACGGCTGTGATATGGTTTAAGAGGAAGTAAACAAATTTTATAAAAGTGGAGGGAATTGGCTTAATTAAGGACTTCTAAAGATGGTGGCGGGGGGGACTACCATTATCTACTTATTTTAGGTGATAATATAACTTAGTTAGAAAATATACCCCTAAAAGTACCCCTAAAACCATTATTACACCACTATTTTTGATTCCACTCATTTCAATTATAAAGACCCAAAATAATGATGTTTGCGTCATCAATTAAATATGCGCCAATTCAAGTCATAAGTGCAACAGTGAGAGTCACTGGAAATAAAGGTTAAC
>NZ_JAFLKV010000074.1 GCF_019163035.1 Sulfuricurvum sp. | reverse complement strand
GTCATAAAGAAGCGGGAGCTAAAAAGCTTTACCGTATTATCGATTTCAAACGTAACAAATTCGGTGTTCCGGGTACTGTTGCAGCGATCGAATACGATCCATACCGTAACTGCCGTATCGCTCTTGTTAATTATGCAGACGGTGACAAACGTTACATCCTCCAACCTAAAGGTTTGGTAGTAGGTGATGTTATCTCTGCTGCTGAGAGCGGTTTGGATATTAAAGTCGGAAACGCGATGAAATTGATGAACATCCCTGTGGGGACAACGATTCACAATATCGAGCTTAAACCGGGTAAAGGTGGACAAATCGTCCGTTCAGCTGGAACATCTGCGCAAATCATGGGTCGTGAGGGGAAATATGTTTCTCTTCGTCTTCCATCAAGTGAAATGCGTTATGTATTGGGTGAATGTATGGCGACTGTCGGTACTGTCGGTAACGAAGAGTACATCAACATCGTTCTTGGTAAAGCAGGTCGTACTCGTCATATGGGTATCCGTCCTCAAACGCGTGGTTCTGCGATGAACCCTATCGATCACCCGCATGGTGGTGGTGAAGGTAAAACAAACTCAGGACGTCACCCGGTTACTCCATGGGGTAAACCGACTAAAGGTGCTAAAACACGTAAGAAGAAAGCAAGTGATAGACTTATTATTACTCGCCGTAAATCAAATCCGAAGAGGTAGATAATGGCTAGATCAGTAAAAAAAGGACCATTTGTTGATGGACACCTTATGAAAAAAGTGATTGCTGCCAAAGAGACGAAAAGCAACAAACCAATCAAAACTTGGTCACGCCGTAGTGTGATCTTGCCAGATATGATCGGTTTAACGTTTACCGTCCACAATGGCCGTCAGTTTGTACCGGTTTTCGTAACGGAAAACCACGTTGGTTACAAACTTGGTGAATTTTCACCAACACGTACGTTTAAGGGCCATAAAGGTTCTGTACAAAAGAAAATCGGGAAATAAGGAAGAGATATGGCAAGAGCACTATTAAAATTCGTTCGCGTATCTCCGACTAAATCTCGTTTGATCGCTCGCGAAGTTCAAGGAATGAATGCAGAGCAAGCAATGGCTGCATTGGAGTTTACTCCAAACAAAGCGGCAAAAATCATCGCTAAAGTGGTTGCGTCAGCAGTAGCTAACAGCGGTATCGATGCGCAAGATTGTATTGTTAAATCATGCCGCGTTGATAACGGTCCGGTACTTAAACGTTTCACTCAACGTGCACGTGGTACCGCTTCTGGAATCCGTAAGCCGACAGCACACATTTTGGTAGAAGTAGAGGGTAAATAATTATGGGTCATAAAGTTAATCCTATCGGACTTCGTCTCGGTATTAACCGCAACTGGGAATCTCGTTGGTTTCCTAACTTTAAAACAGCTGCGGTTTCTTTGGGCGAAGACCATAAAATCCGTACCTATTTGAAAAAAGAACTCTACTATGCTGGTGTGAGTAACATCGTGATCGAGCGTACTGCGAAACGTCTTCGCGTTACAATCATCGCGGCTCGTCCTGGTATCATCATCGGTAAGAAAGGTTCTGACATTGAAAAAATCAAAGAATCTCTTCAAAACCTTATCGGTAAGCCGGTAGCCGTTAACATCAAAGAAGAGAAAAAAGCACAAGCGTCTGCACAACTCGTTGCAGAAAACGTTGCGACTCAACTTGAAAAACGTGTTGCTTTCCGCCGTGCGATGAAAAAAGTTATGCAAAATGCACAACGTGCAGGCGCTAAAGGTATTAAAGTTTCAGTTGCTGGCCGTCTTGGCGGTGCTGAGATCGCTCGTACTGAGTGGTACCTTGAAGGTCGCGTACCGTTGCATACACTTCGTGCAAAAATCGATTATGGTTTTGCTGAAGCGCACACCACTTACGGTGTAATCGGTATCAAAGTTTGGATTTTCAAAGGTGAGGTACTCACTAAAGGAATTCAACCAGAAGCTAAAGAATCTAAAGAAGAACGTGGTGACGATCAACAACGTCGTCCACGACGAAAGGCTAACTAATCATGTTGATGCCTAAACGTACGAAATATCGTAAAATGATGAAAGGGCGTAACCGTGGTTACGCTACTAATGCTAACAAATTGGATTTCGGTTCTATCGGATTCAAAGCAACGGAAGCGGGACGTATTAACTCTCGCCAAATTGAAGCGGCTCGTATTGCAGCAAACCGTCACATCAAACGTCAAGGTAAAATCTGGATCCGTGTGTTCCCAGCTAAACCATTGACTGCCAAACCACTTGAAGTGCGTATGGGTAAAGGTAAAGGTTCTGTTGACCAATGGGTAATGAACATCAAACCAGGCCGTATCATTTTTGAAATGGGTGGTGTTGAAGAGACTCTTGCACGTGAAGCATTAGCGCTTGCGATGCAAAAACTTCCGTTCAAAACCAAAATTGTAACTGCGGAGATGAGCAATGAAATATACTGATTTGAACGACAAAACAGCTGCTGAACTTCAAGGGATGCTCAAAGAGAAAAAAATTGAGCTTTTCACTTTGAAAATTAAGCAAAAAATGATGCAATTGACTAACACGAGCGAACTTCGCACGGCGAAAAAAGATATTGCACGCATTAACACTGCTATGAACGCAGTGAAGTAAGGGCAGAGCTATGACACATAAACGTGAAATTCAAGGTATCGTAGTTACAAAAGCCGGCGAAAAAACAGCAACTATCGTTGTTGAACGCCGTGTTATGCACCCACGTTACCACAAAACGGTAAAACGTTTCAAAAAATACATGATTCATGATGAGAACAACCAACTTAACATTGGTGATGAAGTGATCGCGATCGAGTGTCGTCCACTTTCAAAAAGCAAATCATTTCGTCTTAAAACTCTTGTTAGAGGGGTGAATGCATGATTCAAAGTTTTACCCGTTTAGCGGTAGCCGATAACACAGGGGCTAAAGAGATCATGTGTATTAAAGTTCTTGGCGGTTCAAAACGTCGTTATGCAACAGTAGGTGATGTTATCATCGCTTCTGTTAAAAAAGCGGCTCCAACCGGTAAAGTAAAAAAAGGTCAAGTTGTAACAGCAGTTGTTGTTCGTACAAAAAAAGAGGTTCACCGTGAAAACGGTTCACTTATTCGTTTTGACGAAAATGCAGCCGTTATCCTTGATAAAAAACGTGAGCCGATCGGTACGCGTATTTTCGGACCTGTAAGTCGTGAAGTTCGTTACGCAGGTTTCATGAAAATCGTATCACTTGCTCCAGAGGTTGTATGATGGCAAAATTTAATTTCAAAAAAGGTGACATTGTAGAAGTGATCGCCGGTGACGATAAAGGTACTAAAGCAGAATTGCTTCAAGTTATGCCTAAGAAAAACAAAGTAATCGTTAAGGGTGTTCGTGTTGCGAAAAAAGCGATCAAACCTAGCGAGCAAAATCCACAAGGCGGATTCTTGAGTAAAGAGATGCCTGTTGATGCATCAAATGTCCGTAAAGTTGAGGCGTAATCATGGCACGACTAAAAGATAAATATTTGGCTCTTAAGCCAGAACTTCAAACAGCGCTCGGAATTGCAAATGTAATGCAAGTTCCTGTGCTTGAAAAAGTGATCATCTCTGTCGGTTGTGGTTTTGCCATGAAAGACAACAAATTGATCCAAAGTATCCAAGATACAATCAGCAACATCGCTGGTCAACGTGCATCCGTTGTTGTTGCTCGTAAATCAGTAGCTGGTTTTAAAGTACGTGAAGGGATGCCGGTTGGTGTTAAAGTTACACTACGCGGCGCTCAAATGTACGATTTCATGGATAAATTGATCTCTGTATCACTTCCACGTGTTAAAGACTTCCGTGGTATTCCACGTAACGGTTTTGACGGTCGCGGAAACTACAACTTCGGTTTGACCGAGCAGTTGATTTTCCCTGAAGTTGATTACGATTCAATTATGCAAATCCACGGGATGAACATCACAGTGGTAACAAGCGCTACAGCCGATAAAGATGCATTCAAACTTCTTGAAATGATCGGTATGCCGTTTGCTAAAGGGAGAGAATAATGGCTAAAAAGTCAATGATCGCTAAGCAACAACGAACTCCAAAGTTTGCTGTTCGCGCGTATACTCGTTGTCAGATCTGTGGTCGTCCACACTCTGTCATCAGTGATTTTGGAATTTGTCGCGTTTGCTTCCGTAAAATGGCAAACGAAGGGTTAATCCCAGGCGTTAGAAAGTCAAGCTGGTAATTCCAGCTCGATACTACTTACGACTAAGATAAGGAAATATAAATGATTAATGATTTGATCGCGGATTCGTTGACTCGTATCCGTAATGCGGCTATGCGCCGTTTAGATTCTACAACATTGGTTCACTCAAAAGTAGTTGAAGCAGTGGTTGCTATTTTGGCAGACAAAGGCTACGTTGAGAGCTTTAACGTTGTTGAAGACGGTGTTAAGAAAACAATCAACGTAGTGTTGAAATACGACGAAAAAGGTCGTACAGTTATCAATGAGGTAAAACGTGTCTCTAAACCGGGACGTCGTATTTACAAAGGTAAAGATGAACTAAAACGTTTCAAAAACGGTTACGGTACCATCATTGTCAGTAGTTCAAAAGGGGTTCTTCCTAACGATAAAGCATTCGAGCTTGGCGTTGGTGGTGAAGTCCTTTGTACAATTTGGTAAGGAGATAAGATGTCACGTATTGGAAAACTTCCTATTTCTGTCCCAGCTGATATTAAAGCGACACTTGATGGAACGGTATTGACGTTTACTAAAGGCACAACAACTCAAACCTTGGATACTCTCGGTAACTGTGGTGTGGTACTTGAAGATAACACGATTACGTTTAGTACAAACTCTGATCAACGTGCTGATAGAGCATTCTGGGGTACTTACCGTGCACTAGCTGCTAATATCATCACAGGTTTGACCACTGGTTTTGAGAAAAAACTAGAGATCAACGGAGTCGGTTACCGTGCAGCAGTTCAAGGCGATGTTTTGAATTTGCAACTTGGTTTCAGCCACGATATCAACTTTGATATTCCTGCTGGTGTTGCCATTGCGGTAGAAAAAAATGTTATTAGCATCAAAGGTGTAGACAAACAACAAATTGGACAAATTGCAGCTGTAATCCGTTCATTCCGTCCACCTGAGCCGTACAAAGGTAAAGGTGTTAAATACTCTGATGAGACTATCCTGCGTAAAGCCGGTAAGACATCTAAGAAATAAGGAGCGATGATATGACAGGTAAAACACTTAAAAATAAATCGGCAAAACGCCTTCAGCGTAAACGCCGTATTCGCTCTAAAATTTCAGGATGCGCGTCATTGCCACGTGTCTCTATCTTTCGTTCAAACCGTTACATCAGCGCGCAAGCGATTAATGATGATACGGCAGTAACGTTAGCAGCAGTACACTCAAAAACTTTGGGTCTTAAAGCCAATAAAGCGGACGCTGAAAAAGCGGCGGCAGTATTTGCAAAAACCCTAAAAGATGCCGGTATCAATGAAGTTACGTTTGATCGTAACGGATTTTTGTATCACGGTGTTGTAAAAGCGTTTGCCGAATCACTTCGTGCAAATGAAATCAAGTTTTAAGGCACGATGATGAATCCAATTAACAGAGAAGAATTTTCAGAAGCGATTGTAAACATCGGTCGTGTAACCAAAGTTGTAAAGGGTGGTAGACGTTTTCGTTTTACTGCTCTCGTAGTTGTAGGAAATAAAAAAGGAACCGTAGGTTACGGAGTCGGGAAAGCGAAAGAAGTTCCAGACGCTATCCGTAAAGCGGTTGACGAAGCGTTCAAAAACTTGACTAACGTGAAGATCAAAGGTACTACCATTGCTCACGATATCGAAGTTAAATACAACGCAAGTCGTATCTTGCTAAAACCTGCATCTGAAGGTACAGGGGTTATCGCCGGTGGCGCTACTCGTCCAGTACTTGAGCTTGCTGGTATCCAAGACATCTTGACGAAGTCTTTGGGTTCTAACAATCCAAACACCGTGGTACGTGCAACAATCGATGCACTATCACGTATCAAAGGATAAGTTATGGCATTAGAAAACCTTACTCCTGCTGAGGGTTCAACCCACAGCACAAAACGTCTTGGCCGTGGCCAAGGAAGTGGCCAAGGTAAAACAGCCGGTAAAGGTCACAAAGGTCAAAAAGCACGTAAAGGTTACAATGAAAAACGTAACTTTGAGGGTGGACAACAACCACTTGCTCGCCGTTTGCCAAAAATCGGTTTTACTTCACGTGTTGTAAAACCGACGATTATCAATGTTGAAAAAACAAAGGTAATTGCTGAGCTTGCAGAGATCACAATGGAAAGTATCCGTAGTGTACACCGTTTGAATAAATCGGTTACACATGTTAAACTTGTCGGCGCAAGCGCTATCAATTTAGCATCTAAAATCAAAGATGAAAACGTTACAACTACTGGTAAATAATGAACCAACAACTTGTAAACAAGATCTTAATTACGATCGGTTTTCTTTTTATCTACCGTTTACTGGCATACGTGCCGGTACCGGGTGTTGACACAGCCGTCATCGCTTCGTTTTTTGACTCTCACCAAGCTGACGCGTTAGGTCTGTTTAATATGTTTAGCGGAAATGCCGTCGAACGTCTCTCCATTATCTCTCTCGGTATCATGCCTTATATCACTGCATCAATCATCATGGAACTTTTAGCAGCTACATTTCCGAATTTAGCACAAATGAAAAAAGAGCGTGACGGTATGGTGAAATACATGCAGATTATCCGTTATGCAACGATTGTAATCACGATTGTACAAGCGATCGGTGTCAGTGTCGGTTTGCAAAGTATGACCGGAAAAGATGGCAGCAGTGCTATTTTAGTCGATCATAGTACCTTCGTCACTTTAGCGGTTGTTTCGATGTTAGCGGGGACGATGTTGTTGATGTGGATCGGTGAGCAGATTACCCAAAGCGGTATCGGAAACGGTGTCTCTTTGATCATTTTCGCCGGTATCGTTTCGGCAATTCCGAGTGCGATTTCACAAGCGGTAACGATGGTAAATACCGGAGCGATGGGATTCTTATCGCTTGTAGGTATTATTGGTCTCATTATCGCGACGATTTTAGTCATTATCTATGTTGAGCTTGGGGAACGCCGTATTCCGGTTACTTACGCGAAAAAGACAATGATGCAAAATCAAAACAAACGGGTTATGAACTATATTCCGGTCAAAGTAAATCTATCGGGTGTTATTCCGGTTATTTTCGCTTCGGCTATTTTGATGTTCCCGATGACCGTAATGTCATCAAGTACCAATCCAACGATTCAAGCCATCGCGGATGTACTTAACCCAAACCACTATTTCTTTAACTTTTTACAGTTTACGTTTGTCGTCTTCTTTGCGTTCTTTTATGCGTCTATCGTATTTAATGCCAAAGATATTGCTGACAATCTAAAACGTCAAGGCGGATTTATTCCAGGTGTTCGTCCGGGAGAATCAACCAAAGAGTTTTTGAATGACACAGCAGGACGTTTGACCATTACGGGAGCTATTTATCTCGGTCTTATCGCAACCTTGCCGTGGGTCATCGTTAAAGCGATGGGTGTACCGTTCTTCTTCGGAGGGACAGCGGTTCTTATCGTGGTTCAGGTAGCACTGGATACTATGCGTCGTATTGAAGCACAAGTGTACATGTCTAAATACCAAACCCTTAGCGCGGTTGGCCTGTAACAATGGCGATTGCGCTACGCAAAAATGATGAAATAGCTTCACTTCGTGCCGCGAATAAAATCGTCGGTGCGACGTTGGAGTTGTTAGCTTCCCATACCAAGCCGGGAATAACCCTAAAAGAGCTTGACGCACTGGGTGAGGAGTATATCCGAAGCCAAGGCGCGATTCCCTCTTTTAAAGGGCTTTACGGTTTTCCAAGCGCTGTTTGTACTTCTGTTAATGATGTAATCATTCACGGTATTCCTACTGATTACGCTTTATGTGAGGGCGATATTGTCGGATTTGATGTTGGTACCAAAAAAGGGGGCTATTTTGGAGATGCCGCAATCACACTCGGAGTCGGAGCGATCAGCTCTGAGGATGAAGCGTTGATTGCGTGTTCTAAAGATGCCCTCTATTTTGCTATTGATATTATCAAAGACGGTATGCGTTTTAAAGAACTCTCTTACGAGCTAGAGCAGTTTATTCTTGGACGGGGATTTGTTCCGCTTCGAGGCTTCTGCGGACACGGTATCGGGAAAAAACCACACGAAGAACCGGAAATTCCAAACTATATGGACGGAGCCAATGCGAAAGCGGGTCCGAAAATTAAAAATGGGATGGTTTTTTGTTTGGAACCGATGATTTGTCAGAGAGAGGGAACTTCCAAAATCTTGGCCAATGGCTGGGATGTGGTAAGTACGGATGGGCTAAGAGGCTCTCATTACGAGCATACGGTTGCAATTATCAACGGTAGAGCTGAAATATTATCAATCGCGTAAAGGAATAACTATGGCAAAAGATGATGTCATTGAAGTAGACGGAAAGATTATTGAGGCACTACCCAATGCAACGTTTCGTGTTGAGTTGCCAAATGGTCATGTTATTTTGTGTCATATCGCAGGTAAAATGCGTATGCACTACATTAAAATTCTTCCCGGTGATACGGTGAAACTCGAACTGACTCCATACAGCTTGGACAAAGGGCGAATCACGTATCGCTATAAATAAATCTTCCCCCCTTGGGGAACCTATAACTATTTTTTGATAAGGGAATTTCATTTATGAAAAAATACTTATACATTTTCTCCTTTTTTTATTTTTCTCTTCTAGCCGCAGATACACAACAATCATTTTGGGAACTCTACACAACCGCTCTGCGTGGGGATAAAATAGCACAATATCAAGTTGGTGTTATGTATGAACAGGGAAATGGGATAGAGCAAAATCAGTCTCTAGCAGCACACTGGTTTGAAGAATCAGCGAAACAGGGTTTTGTAGATGCTCAGTATAATATCGCCATTATGTATGCGTCAGGGCGCGGTGTGAGAGCAGATGAAGGGCTTGCTATGATGTGGCTCTCTCGTGCGGCTAAACAAAAAGATCATGAAGCTCGAAAATTGCTATTGAAAATAATTGACGGTGAGTTAGATAGTGATAAACAAGAAGACGATAAAGGAAATAGTGTTCCTACCTCTGAGGAGATACTCACAATAACTCCGATGCTCTTGTATACCAATGAAAATGCATCTGTTTGCAGTAGCGATAATATGTGTACGGAATACAAAAAAAAGATGATATTCACAACTATAAGCAAGCGGGGCGAATATTATAAAATTAATGGAATTATTGATAAAAAAGGGTGGAAAAAATATCCCAAAGAGGGATGGATACACGAAGATAGTATTGATCACAAGAAGTGATAATGAAGTCACTTTTTACTCTATTGATGGTTTGGGTGAGTTTACACTCTGCGGAGCAAGAATCTTTTTGGGAAACCTATACGGCGGCACTACGCGGTGATAAAGTAGCGCAGTTTCAAACTGGTGTTATATATGAACGGGGTATCGGGTTAGAGGCAAACCAAACGCGGGCGGCAGAGTGGTATCTGAAATCGGCGAACCAAGGGTATCTCGATGCACAGTTTAACGTTGCGATAATGTATGTACGCGGACGAGGTGTGGATTACAATGTCACACAGGGGATGATGTGGCTCGCAGCTGCCGCGAAACAAGGGGATAAGGAGTCACGTAAACTTCTTTTGGAAGTGATTGATGGTAAGTACGATAAATCACTCAAACCGACGGAACCGGAAAAAATCAAAATCGGAGAAATTACCGCTATCACAGGTATTCGGATGAAAACCAACAGAGATACGATGATATGCGATCAAAGCGGAAACTGTAGCGCGATTAAAGCGTACGCTACGGTTACTTCAAGAGCCAAAAGCGGAGAGTACTACAAAGTGAGCGGAATCGGCGGTAAAAAAGGGTGGGAACCTTACGAGAATGAAGGATGGATTCATGAGAGGGATGTACAGAGAGATTGATCTCTGTACGATAAATTATTTTACAAAGCTACAGCAGTAATCGCTGATAGTTTTAACTTTTAAATGAAAGGCACTGTTAGCCGGAACATCAAAACTTTGTGGTCCTGTAATAAAAATCCATTCTTCTGAATTCGGAAGCTGAACCTCCATATCACCACTCATGATCTCCATGATCTCCGCATCACCTGTGTTAAATGTGTATTCGCCCGGCAACATGATACCGAGAGTTTTGATAGTACCGTCTTCGAAACGGAGTGTACGGCTGGTAACTTTACCTTCAAAATAGATATTCGCTTTTTTATCGGCGGTGACATTGGTAAATTGTGACATAGATTTCTCCTAAAAATAATGGTGCAATTATAGCGGATTGAGTTCTTGCTTGATCTTTTTAGGCAAGTGGGCAAACGGGAAATCGGTTACTATCTTCGTAACATCCCCATCTTTGATATGAACTTCTAAGAGCATCGTCTCACGGTTAAAGCTGATAAGGGTAAACGTTTGGTCATTTTCGCTGTATACGAGGTTACGAGCTTTTAGGTGACTAAAAGGGCTTTTGCGTGGTCTATATCCCATAAATTCCGTTCTCCTGAACTATTATTTTTTTACTATCGACGAGCTGTGTCAATGCACTTTTAAAATTCTTTTTACTGAGTCCAAAGGTTTTTTGAATCAAATCGGGATCACTTTTGTAGTTGTACGGCAACATCCCGCCGTTGCTCTTAATCATCGATAGGATTTTATCGGCGGCACTGGAGGCTTTTACTTTTCCGACCATTTGAAGTGATAAATCAAGTTTACCATCAGGTCTGAGTATTTTTACAAAGCCGTTTTTGATTTGACCGACACGGACATCTTCAAAAATCTCATTCGCATAGATCATCCCCTCATATTTATGATCCACAATCACTTTATACCCCATAGGGGTTTTAGCGATGATCATAAAACTTACAGGAGTGTTAGGATAAAAAGTTTTCGGCGGAGTTTCTAATGCACCGCTGATCTTTTCGGTTCCCACAAGACGATTCGTTTGCTCATCGAGAATGACTCGAACGAGCCGCTTTTCTCCAACGGCAAACGGCCGTTTTTGGAGTGCACGGGGGACGAATAGATCTTTCGGCAAGCCCCAGTCCACAAATGCACCGATACTGCTCGTATCGACCACCTCGACAAAGGCGATTTCATTTACCATCGCTTTTGGCATTACTGTTGTCGCGACGGGGCGGTCTTCACTGTCGGTGTAGACGAATACATCGATGGTATCGCCGATGTGCATATCATTAGTGACGTATTGGTTGGGCAATAAAATATCGCTCTCATCCAATGCGCGTAAAAAAAGTCCGGGTGTAGTGTCCCGGTCGATAACGAGGATATTGATCTCCCCGATTTTTAGTGTTTCATTCATGGGTATAATTATATCGATTATTTGCTTGCGGGAGAAAAGAGATGAGAATTGTAATTACCGGTGCAAGTAGCGGATTAGGCGAGGCGTTAGCTCTATACTATGCAACAAATGAAAATAGACTAGTGTTAATAGCCCGCAGAGAAGATCGTCTGAGAGATGTAGCGATGCTGTGTCGAGACAAAGGTGCCGAGGTGGAGATGATTGTCGCAGATGTCAATGATTTTGAGCGGATGGGTGAGATTGGGAACTATTTGGGCGAACAACCGATGGATCGGATCATCCTTAATGCCGGTGTATCGGTCGGACACGGTGGGGGAGTAACGCCGTTTGAAGATTTTGAGAGGCTTTTTAAAACCAATTTTTTGAGTATCCATGCCCTGCTGGAGCCGATCATCCCAAAACTGATGGAGCAACAATCAGGGGAGATCGTTTTTATCTCATCACTCGCGTCACTCTTTACAATGCCCACCTCTATTGCCTACAGCAGTTCCAAACGGGCCCTCAATGCGTATGCAGAAGGGCTACATTATCAGTTAAAACCGCACGGTATTACTGTCATGACGATTATGCCCGGATTTATTGATTCGGAGATGACGCAGAAAAACCAATTTAAAATGCCGTTTTTGATGAGTACGGAGAAGGGGATAGCGCGGATTGCCCATGCAATTGAACGGAAAAAAGTGAGATATGCTTTTCCTTTTAGATTTGCCTTAATGATTAAAATTGTCTCGCTACTTCCGCAGTCCTTAAGAGACAAAATTGTAAACTTCACTAATTTTAAAAAGGGT
>NZ_JAFLKV010000135.1:7617-12209 GCF_019163035.1 Sulfuricurvum sp. | reverse complement strand
GTCAGTGTCTGATAGTGTTCAATGACGTCAAGGCGTTTAGGGTAAAGATCGGGGAAGATAAGGCTTTCTTGATTGAGAGGAGGGAGCGTTCCCCCCTCCCGTTTTCCTTCGCTCGGAGAAAAGAGGATAATCATAGGTTAATAATACGCAGCGATAATGGCGTAACTGAGGAAGAACATCATGTGTGATGCCCCCTCAAAGTAATTGGTCTCTCCCTCATCGGTCGTCTTCCAGACCAACAGGATCGTCAGCAACAATGCACCGATTTGAAGCGGATTAAAATCGAGGGTAAGATTAATCCCTGAATAGTACGCCAATATCATCAAAATAGGAACCGTCAAGATAATCGATACGGTTGAAGCCCCCATAGCGATATTGACGACCCGCTGGATCTGATCGTTTCGTGCGGCACGGACTGCCGTAAAAATTTCAGGAGAGACACTGATAATCGCGATGACCAATCCTGCCAATCCTGCCGATATTCCATACTCTTTGGCAATACGAACACCCTCACCTGCAAAAATCTCTGCCCCAAAGGCAATAATGGCAATAAATCCAAAAATCACGGCGAAGTTGATTGGGGTGCTAAAATGCTCGAAAACATAATCACTCGATTCATTTTCATCAATCTCAGCATCCTCTTCCTCTTGGAGCTTTCGTTTTAAACGGAAAAAACGGCTACGTGCCGTTGCTTTGAAAAAGTGGGTGTGGGTACGGGTTTGGAAAATAAAAATAATAATGTAAAAAAGGAGCAATACCCCTGCAATCAAATGGCTTACATGGGTTAAAGAGGCACTACCATGATCTGTATGACTCAATAGCCCCGGTACCAATAACGCGCTGGAAGCAACAAATAAAACGGTACTGTAAGCGCTGGAAGTCTCTTTGTTATGTTGTTGCTGTGTATACGCAAGCCCTCCTAGAAAAACGGCAAGTCCGAGCAAGACATTCAAATCGACGATTACAGCGGAGATAATCCCCCCCTTGACGGTCTCTAATACTTCAGGTGAGTGTTTTACTTCCAATAAAATAACGTATAGAAGAATAATCTCAACCGCAACCGCACTAAAGGTGAGGACAAAACTACCGTAAGGTTCTTGTAGCCGTTCTGAGAGGATATCAGCTACCTCGGCAACCGTCAGTGAGAGTGCAGCGATACCGATTGCAGAAAAAATCGTAGCCATCATGGCATCGTGCTGAGTGTGAAAGATAAATCCGAGTGCTATTGCTGATATTCCAATAAAAATATCCCAATAATCCTCAATAAAATAGCGTATCCGCCTGTCCAATTCTTTGTCCTTTTTTATGAATGTTAATAGACTATCATACCATAATCGATAGGATGATTAAATCCACCCTTTTCGTTTAAAGATATATACCGGTAGTATCGATGAGATAATCATCATACAGACAGAGAGTAAATAGCCAAATTTCCAATGCAGTTCCGGTAAAAGATCAAAGTTCATCCCGTAAATGCTTGCAATCAAGGTCGGTGGAAGGAATACGACATTTACGATCGTAAACATTTTAATAACCTTGTTTTGCTCGATACTCAAAACGCCGACAAAGATGTTTTGGAGGTAATCGAGTCGCTCAAAATTAAAGTCGGTATAGTCAATCAATGATTTGATGTCTTTAAGCATAACGGTAACATCATGTTTTAGTGCATGTTTATATTTATTTGATTTCAAAAACGAGCTCAAAATACGCTGTTTATCATTGAGATTTTCCCGTATTTGCGTATTCAAATCTTCCAAGGAGGAAATGCGTGCCAAGATCTCTTCGTCTTCATTGGAGTAGTCAGTCAAAACGTGCTTTCGTAAACGGGTAATATCGCGTGCAAGCTTTTCGATAATATCGGCATCGGCATCGATACGGATATCCAAAATCTGACAAAAAATATCGTATCCCGTCTCAAAATGCTTCGGAGTTGCAAAGAATTTACGGTTGAACTCATCAAACGTATAGAGATTGGTATACCGAATAGAGATCAAGAGATTATGATGGAGAATGAACGATACCGTTTCATTGTGAGAACTATCGGGCTTCGTTACTAAAAAATAACTGTTGATCTCAATACGGTCATTCTCTTCCCAATAGCGCGAACTGATCTCAATCTCTTCGGTCTCTTGTTTGGTCGGAAATTTAATATTAAACGTGTTTTCAATAAAAATGATCTCATCATACGTTGGCATCAACATATCGATCCAGATCACTTTTTCAATAACATCTCCGTCAAGTTCTGACATGGTATCGATAAATGCAATCGCATTCTCATTACGGACGTAACATTTAATCATTAGCTACTCCTCTCTTAAATCGCTCTTTATAGAAGCATTTTTGACACAGCTCTTCGGTACAGATTCCCTTGGAAAAACCATCACTAATCGTCGAAGAGCGTTTCGATATCAGAATTTTACCCAAATTTGTCTCACTCAGGTTACCAAGAGTGATAATCCCCTCGGAGTCCAAGCAACACGGTACCACTCTCCCATCGACAAGGATGCCGATTTGTTTGTTCAGCCCTTGGCAATAGCTGTGGGTAAGGGTCGTGTTTTCAAGACTCGGCCACTCAAAATAGCGATCAAAATGAAGCAGTATCTTGGACGCCAAACGTATCGATTGCCGCTCGCCGCTGATCTGCGAAGCAATCATCCCCGCTTCAAGAGAAAAATGGCTCTCCAAAAGCGCAAACAACCGTTCATTAAAATGGCTCTCGCTGTGAACCTCATCCAAATTCCAAAGACGGAGATTGATGAAAAAATCTTTTTCCCTTGCAAGCTTCTCATCACACAGCGCCAAAATAGGCTCCATATACGCTTCAAAGGTTCGAGAAACACTGTTTTTATTGAAACTATTGAGGGAGATGTTCACTTGGCGGAGTGTGGGATGAAACAGTGCTTCTCTACGGAGTGGATCAAGATAAAACCCGCTGGTGGTTATCATTACTTTCAAGGCAGTAGCTTGGGCGATATCAAGATACTCTTCCAAATTAGACAAAACCATCGGATCACCCATCACGTGCAGTGCGATTTCATCGGTATAGTCTCGAAGCTGTTCTGCGACCGATCGGAAGAGGCTAAGTTCCATGGTCGCGGTTGGAGTCGATTTAGGGGGGCAAAAACTGCACGATAGCCCGCAAATATTGGTTATTTCAACGTAGGCACGGCTGAATTTCATTATAATCCCTTTATGCAAACATTAGAATCACTCAACCAAGCACTCCACACCAATGATGCACTCATGCTCTATTTCAGTGCACCCACCTGTAACGTCTGTCATGCCCTAAAACCGAAACTGACCCAAGCGATTATGGATAACTTTCCCACGTTTGTTATAGAGAGTATCGACATCTCCGAAACACCCGAAATTGCATCCCATTTTAGCGTCTTTGCCATTCCGACGGTACTTATCTTTTTTCAGGGGCGGGAGTTTTTACGTAAAAGCCGCCACATGAGTGTCGGTGAAGTGATCGAAGATATTCGCCGACCCTATAACCTTATGCTTGCGTAAGCAAACTTCTGCCTCAAAGAGGCAAGCTTTAGTAGCCCAAGCGGCAAGCGTAGCTATGGGGGCTTTGCTCCCGTAGCGTATCACATTACGGTAAAAAGCTGACAATCCCTGCCGTTACGGCAACATTGAGCGACTCGACACCGCGATACATCGGGATACTCACATTATGAGTCGAAGCTCTCATCACCGTGTCGCTTACCCCTTCGGTCTCATTCCCCAATACAAAAATAGCCCTCTTCGGAATTTTCAATGTATGGATATCTTCTTTGGCGTGAGAGGAGAGAGTAATAATTGCCGTATCGCTCAAGGTCAAAATATCACTCAAATCTTCACAGTAATAGATCGGGATTTTAAAGAGGGTTCCCGCGCTCGCTTTCATCACAAGCGGAGAGAGTTTGGTGCTGTTGCGACGAGGTAATACGATCCCATCGATTCGACTCGCCGCAGCGGATCGGACAATCATCCCCAAATTTTGAGGGTTATTGATCCCATCGAGGGCTAAAAGACGAAATGCATCAGGTAGATCGGTCGGAATATTCGAGGCACTGCGATAGTTTTGGCTCACGACGTCAATCGCGACCCCTTGATCCTGAGCGCTGTTTTTCGAGATACGGGATAATGACTCTTTGGTGTGGTATTTGATCTCCACACCGCGCATTTCAGCAAGATCCATGATCTCTTCAATCGTCTCATCGGTGCGGTTGCTTTTGGAGAGATGCAATTTGTGAATCTGCACCTCATCATCACGCAATACCTCAACCGCTACATTGCGACCGTAAAGGGTAATCAACGAATCAAAAAAACGCTTCTTCTCTAAATATTCAGGTGAATCTTGCATTAGATTTTTGCCGCAACGGCTTCTGCAGTAAATCCGAATTTCTCAAACAATTTATCCGCAGGGGCACTGGCACCGAATCCATCCATAGCGACAACCGTATCAGCAAAACGGTACCACTCTAAACCGCGAGCCGCTTCGATAGCGATCTTTTTCGTGGATGGTTTAATGATAGAATCGATATAGCTTGGTGCTTGTTCCAATAACAGATCAAAACACGGGACACTCACAACATTCGCCGCAA
>NZ_JAFLKV010000135.1:0-7517 GCF_019163035.1 Sulfuricurvum sp. | reverse complement strand
ACATAGAAATTCGGTAATGCTCTAAACTGACTCAAATGTTCAATCGGCTGATGGGTAGGACCGTCTTCCCCAACACCGATGCTGTCGTGTGTCCAAATAAAGAAGTGCTGGATACCTGCTAGTGCCGCGATACGAGCGGATGGCTTGAGATAGTCGCTAAAGACGAAGAAGGTCGCGCTAAATGGCATGATTGGCCCATACAATGCCATCGCATTCGTAATCGATGCCATCGCGTGTTCACGGATACCGAAATGGATATTTTTACCCTTAGGAAAATCGCCCATATTCGTCAATTCTGTTTTGTTTGACGGTCCAAGGTCCGCCGATCCTCCGATAAATCCCGGAATCGCTTTCGCAATCGCATTCAAAATAATACCGTTGGTATTACGGGTTGCGTCCGCTTTTTCAAATGTCGGCCATTGGATACGGTTGAAATCAGGGTTCATCAACTGCGCATACGCTTCGTTTTGCTCCACTAACGGAAGTTCATTGATGCGATGATTCCACTCCCGCTCTGCCAAGTCCCCTTTTTCAATCGCGCATCGGAAACGCTCTAAAACATCCGCATCGACATGGAATGTTTTTTCAGGATCAAAACCGGCTGCCGTTTTAGCGGTTTTAATAACATCATGACCCAACGGTGCACCGTGAGCATGGTGAGAGCCTTCCATTTTACCGCCCCCTTTGGCGATAACGGTATTGGCGATGATAAGAACCGGACGTTTAATCATTTTCGCTTGCGTTAACGCACCATCGATCTCTTCGAAATTATGTCCGTCGATCTCTAAAACAGCCCAATTTTGGGATTCGAAACGATCACGCATATTTTCGCTGAGGCTCAGTTCGGTAGACCCTTCGATCGTGATACGGTTTGAATCGTAAATCAATACCAAATTATCCAATCCCATGTGTCCGGCAATAGAACACGCTTCGTAACTGATCCCCTCTTCCAAATCACCGTCACCGCAAAGACAGTAAACATTGTGATCGATCAACTCTGCCGTTTCGGAGTTAACTTTGTGTCCTACATAGCTTGACGCCATCGCAAAACCGACCGCATTGGCTATCCCCTGACCCAAAGGACCCGTGGTAATCTCAATTCCCGCCGTGTGGCCATACTCAGGATGCCCCGGAGTTTTAGAGTCGAGCTGACGAAAGTTTTTTAAATCTTCAATCTCCAACCCGTATCCCCATAGGTAATACAAAGAATAGATCAACCCTGTCCCGTGACCACCGGAGAATACCAAACGGTCACGATTGAGCCATTTCGGATTTTTCGGATTATGGATGAGATGCTCGGAGAGAACCACAGCAATATCCGCCAACCCCATCGGTGCACCCGGATGTCCTGAGTTAGCCTGTTGAACCATATCTGCTGCTAAAAAGCGGATCGTATCTGCCATTTTTTGGCGCGTTGTATTACTCATCGGTTAGTCCTTGTGTCGGTTAATGTAGTGGTTAAGTGTTGGTGACAATTCGCGTTGCAAATTCTCATCAAAACTTTGTATTTGTCGGGTCACTTTATCTGCCAGTGTGTTAGCTTCTTCCATTGCCGTCTCATAGCCGAGCAACGTGACGAAACTGTTTTTCGCCTCGTCGTTGTTGGTTGTTTTACCCGCTTGCGTCTCATCTTGGGTCACGTCTAAAATATCGTCTTGGATTTGAAACA
Source organism: Sulfuricurvum sp. (assembly GCF_019163035.1). Taxonomy (GTDB): domain Bacteria; phylum Campylobacterota; class Campylobacteria; order Campylobacterales; family Sulfurimonadaceae; genus Sulfuricurvum. Next base: position 5,848 of record NZ_JAFLKV010000135.1, on the reverse strand, counting down.
ACAATCCCAAATCAATCCCGAAATCATACAACTCCTGCGCGAGATCGTCTCGTCCAACGATAAATGCCCCCATTTGAAGCGACGCTGCGATCAATTTACCTGTTTTATGGATATGGAGCATTTTAACCTGCTCCAATTCTAAGCGCTGATTTTCAAAATGACAATCAATCGCTTGCCCAAGAACCATCCCCGCTACTCCACCATTATGAGCAAGTGAGCGAACCAGTTTTACAATGACCCGATCCGAAAACGGGGCATTGGAGAGCACTTCGAACGCATAAGTATTCAGAGCATCCCCCGCCAAAATTGCACTCACTTCATCATACGTTTTATGTAAGGTTGGAAGTCCCCGCCGTAAATCAGCATTGTCCATCGCGGGAAGATCATCGTGAATCAAAGAGTAGGTATGCAGTAGCTCAATTGCCAATGCCGCGTGGTAAGCACACTGAGTTAAGAGAGGATTATAAGCTCGCACAACGCCTAGAAGAAGTGCGGGGCGGAACCGTTTTCCGCCGCCAATCACCATTTGATGCAGTGAGCTTTCATAGTGGGGGTGAAAAGATGCAGCAGAAGGAAGGTGTGCTGCTAAGAATACTTCAAACTGCTCCATGTTTATCCCACTATTTTTTTAGCGAAATAGTACCATGAGGGAGCTTATATCTTCTCGATTATATCGGTGATACTATTCTCATCATCGAGTAAAACAACGGTAGGTTTGTAATTTTCAAGCTCAGCATCATTGTAGGTTGCATAGGCGACGATAATAATCTTATCGCCCTTATGCACTTTACGAGCCGCCGCACCGTTTAGACAAATGTCACGCTTGCCCCGTTCACCGAGGATAATATAGGTCGAAAAGCGTTCCCCGTTATTGATATTGAGGATTTCCACTTTTTGACCGACACGCATTTTGGAGGCTTCCAAAAGCTCTTCATCCACCGTAATAGATCCAACATAATTAAGATTAGCATCGGTTACGGTAGCGCGGTGAATTTTACTGTAAAGCATTTCGATTAACATGGTTTATCTACCCATCTGCTTCATCATATTAGCAGGGCTGATCGCATCATCCCACAACTCAGCAGGGATTACGTACTCTTCCACCACTTCGCCGCCGATGATATGACGATCAATAATATGATCAATTTTTTCTTTAGTAAGTCCCGAATACATCACATGACCCGGTTCTACGAGCATGATCGGACCGACGTTACAGCGATTCATACACGAGGTACGGATCGGCTGTACCGTTGCGATTAAACCCTTTTGCATCAATGTTTGCGCCAAATGTTGAAACAAATCCTGTGTGTGCGGATTGACACAGCTCGGTTTAGGCATCCCCGGAGGAGAGCTTTGTTCACACTTGAAAATATAAAATGCCGGTTGTGGAAGACCCATCAACTGCTCCTTCAAAATCGATGTACTACTGCACCGTAAAATAATTACGGCATTATAGCCAAATCTTACGAGTGCATATTAAGCTCCAGTAAGCAACTTGTTAGTTTAAATCTCTTTTAACAACTCACGCGCCACAACACGATCATCGAACGGGAGATGCTGATCATAGATGATTTGTGATGTCTCATCCCCTTTGCCGAGGATCAAAACCACTTCATCTCCGCTGCGATCTTTGAGCGCTTGCGCAATGGCACTGCGGCGATTGACATCAACATAAACATTGCTTCGATCCTCAATCCCGGAGAGAATATCTTCGATAATTGCATCCGGATCTTCAAAACGGGGATTGTCACTCGTCACATACACTTTTTTAGCATACGCGGTTGCGACTCTCCCCATCATCGGACGCTTGGTTCGGTCACGATCTCCACCTGCACCGAAGACGACCAGAACCTCTTTCTCTTTGAGGGCATTAAGAACCTGCTCCATCCCATCAGGGGTATGGGCAAAATCAACAATCACGAGAGGTGATTCACTCACCACCTCCATCCGTCCGCTGACACCGCCGAAATTTTCCAGCGCATCGGCAATTTTTTCCATACTCTCGCCACTCACCAAATGAACCGCAGCGAAGGCGGCCGTGATATTGTAAAGATTAAAAAATCCGTGCAAAGAGGTGACAAACGGAACATGATCTTCGAAATGTTTCATCACACCGCTCACCCCGTTGTTCAACGAGTAGGCGATGATTTTATAGGTCGCAGGATTCTCAACCCCATAACTGAACGCATTTTTCATATTAAACTGTGCTCTTGACTCATCTTTGTTGATCAGCTTTTTCGTCTCATCTTGGAAAAAGAGATTTTTGATTCGGATGTACTCTTCGATACTAGAGTGATAATCGAGGTGATCTTGGGTGATATTAGTCAAGATTTTTAGTCCAAACTCTATCCCAGCAATCCGCTCCTGCTCGATGGCATGAGAGCTCACTTCCATTACGAAATACTCGCACCCCGACGCAATCGCGTGTGCCATATGTCGGTAGGTATTGAGCACCGTCGGGGTGGTGAGGGTTTTCCCCTCCACCGGAGCATCGTTCATAAAAAATCCGCGCGTCCCTTGCATAGCCGCTTTATGACCCAAATCAAGAAGAAGAGAGTAGATCGCACTTGCCGTAGTCGTTTTTCCGTTCGTTCCGGTAATACCGATTACACAGAGTCGATCAAGTCCGAAAAGTTTCCAGCACTCATCAGGAGTGATGATCGAATGGGCAGCGCGAGTGAGAGCATCTTCTTTGTACTTTTCATTTTGTTTGGTGAGCAAAAATGCGCACTCATTACTACAATCGCTTGAGTTCTCACTTATGTAGCGATAAGGTTGACCTTCAATCTCAACTTTCAATACTTTTCCCCTTAGCAAGACGACGTAACAAATTCCGTAGTTGGCGATCGTTCGGATAAACACCCAATGCGCTCTCCAAATAACTTAATGCCATCTCTTTATATCCGTGGTCAATCAAATTATCCAAAAAATCGACAAAATCTTCTTTCTCGGTAATGATAACGCGGGTTGAAAACATGATGTTCTCAAAAATTCGGTTAAAATCATTATCATTTTGAACCAACTCTTTGAATTCGGTATACATAATACCGTCTTCGTAGGCAAGTCGCTGCTTGATCGTCTCATCAAAAAGTCCTGAGAGTTGATCCATTGTCCCATCCATGGTCTCCAAAATCTCAGTGATTATGATATCGGCTGATTCGGCATCTTCACTTCGTAAAATAGTATAATAATCAAAAAGTGCCTCGCCGGCAGCTTCTCCACCCATCGCCATATCTGATAAGATTGCCCCGTTGTACGCCTCTTTTGACTCGGGAAAGTCTTTCAGAACCAAAGAGTATTCACGCAACGCATCCGTATATTGACCCGCCAAGAAATATTGGTTTGCTTGATTGAGGGTTTTAGATAAATTGATTGTTTTCATTGTAACTCCCTCTTATTCTTTACTAATATCGACACAACCAGCTTAAAATTACAGTGAGTCGATTTGGTGTTCCATACCCTGTGGTACATTGATAACAATCAACTCTGGATGAATATCCATACGTAACTGTCTCTCAACACCATACTTTAGTGTATTACCACTGCTTGAACACCCAATACACGCACCTTGTAATTGTACATAAATTGTTCCATTTTTTACTGTTAAAAATGCTATATCACCACCGTCTAATGCGAGTGAGGGACGTATTTTGTCAATGACATTCCGAACAGGGTTCATTAATTCTTCATCACTAAATGGAATCATGGTTATTGTACCTTCTAAACGCTCAAATATTGTGTTATAGTATAAAAAACGGTCTTTACATGCACTAATGAGAAAAGGGTAGTTTTAGAGCGAAGCTCGATTTAAGGGGGGGGTTATTGAACTCGTTATACGAGTTCAATGTACGCCATTGGTGTAGCATCACCACGACGAATACGAGTTTTAACGATACGAGTATATCCACCGTTGCGCTCAGTATATTTAGGGGCAACTTCATTAAGAAGTAATTTAGTAGCCTCTTTGTTTTGCAATACAGCAAACACAGCACGGTGAGCATTTGCATCACCAGCACGTGCAGTTGTAATCAATTTTTCTGCAAATGAACGAAGTTCTTTTGCTTTGATCAACGTAGTTTCAATTTTACCGTGTTCAATCAACGCAATGCTAAGGTTAGTCAACAAAGCTTCACGATGTGCGCTCGTACGACCTAGCTTGCGGTATCCGTGACGATGTCTCATGAGATACTTCCTATAATGGTTTAAAGCTTATTCAGCTTCGATTTTCTTTTTAATAGCACTGATCAATTCATCAGCTAAATCTTGTCCGACAGAATAACCGTACTCAGTGATTTTTTCTAAAATCTCTTCAAACGATTTTTTGCCGAGGTTTTTAACCTCTTTCAAATCATTTTGGCTCATCATTACGATTTCACCGATGTATTTGATGTTTGAACGGTCTAAACAGTTGAAACTGCGAGCGCTCAAACCAAGATCTTCAATACGTGCACCCAAACGTTTAAGTTCAGGATGCTCATCGTTGCGCTCAGCAGTTACAGGAGCTTTGATACTCACTTCACTGTTGAATACCGCCATTTGAGCGTACATAACTTCCAATGCATTTTTAAACGCATCTACCGGAGAGATTTGCCCGTCAGTAACGATATTGATTACAACTTTTTCGAAGTTTGGATTGTCTTCAACAAGAACGTTTTCAATAGCATATGTTGCGCGGCGAACCGGCGTAAAATAAGCATCCAACGCGATGTATCCATCACCCAAAACATCCCGTACATCTTCACTCGGCGCATAACCGATACCTTGATGAATTTTAACGCTGAACGTCAACGTTGCATCTTCATTCAAAGTTGCTAAGAATGCATTAGGGGTTACCACTTCGACATCATCATTATCTAAATCACGTCCGTGAATTTCACAAGGGCCTGCGAAACTGTAAGTGATTTCCTTCTCTTTGAGTCCGTTTTTCAATTTGAAACGAACCCCTTTAAGGTTGATAATGAAATCCGAAATGTCTTCGAGCATACCGCGAACAGAGTCAAACTCATGCTTAGCACCCTCAATTTTAATACCGATCGGTGCGAATCCAACCGAGCTGCTTAGCAAAAAGCGGCGGATCGGATGGGCGAGTGAAACTGCAAATCCGGTTTCAAACGGATAAGCAATGATATTCGCTTCGTTCGCGCTAATTTGCTCGACGACAAACTCTTTCGGAAGAAGCGGTGATGTCTTAATTTTTTTCATGCTGAACGCCCTTTCTTTAATGATTATTTCGAGTAAAGCTCGACGATTAGACGTTCTTCAACAGGGATAACAACCTCTTCACGCTCTGGAAGACGAGTGAAAATACCGAACGCTTTATCTTGATCGATGTCAACCCATGCCGCAAGACCGGTTTGGTTGGTCAACTCAATCGCGCGAACGATTTGGTTGTTCTTTTTACTTTTTTCGTGAATTTCCACTTTTTGACCCGGTTTTACGCGGTAAGATGGAATGTCAACACGTTTTCCGTCAACTAATACGTGACCGTGGTTTACCAATTGGCGTGCAAAACGACGAGTCGTTGCAAATCCCATACGGTAAACAACGTTGTCAAGACGTTGCTCAAGAAGCATTACCAAGTTCGTACCGGTGTTACCAGTGCGACGTTTTGCTTCACCGAACAATGAACGCATTTGTTTTTCGCTCAAACCGTACATGAATTTCGCTTTTTGTTTTTCGCGAAGTTGTGTACCGTATTCAGAAATTTTTGTACGGCGTTGACCGTGCTGTCCTGGTCCATATGGACGTTTGTCAAGGGCACTTTTACCTGCAAGACGACGCTCACCTTTTAAACCAAGGCTTACACCGAATCTTCTTTCGATTTTTTCTACGGGTCCTCTATATCTTG
>NZ_JAFLKV010000093.1 GCF_019163035.1 Sulfuricurvum sp. | reverse complement strand
CATCTTTCAGGTGTGGAAACGTAGGTCGCCGCCTGGCTCTCAGAGATTCCTCTTCTTAATCAAAATCCCCTAACTTATTCAATCACAAATTCTTCTTTTAAATACATAAAACAAGTTTCTTAGCATTGCTACTGTATACTTTCACTTATGAAACCAACACTCTATTTCCTCAGATCTTCCGAACAAAAAATACTTACCGATATGCTTCATTATGCGATGCGTTTGGACGAAGTCAATAAATCATTGTCTGATCTTCCCAAACTTTCTATTTACAGCGAATTTTACGGTTATACCAGCAAAGACTTGGGTTTATATGCCCTTGTCGATAATCAACTCGCAGGAGCCATCTGGATACGCCGATTAAATGCTGATCACGGCTCAAACGGATACATTGATGACAATACCCCTATTTTAAATATTGCGGTGCTTCCTGAGTTCCGAGATCAGGGGATTGGCTCACAGATGATCGAACAACTGTTTATCGAAGCGGGGGCACTCTATGAAAATATCAGTGTCAGTGTTGTAGAGGATTCTCTCGCAGTTCGATTTTATGAGCGTCATGGATTTATACGGCACGATAATGGCTTTGTAGAGCAAAGTTTTGTCGATGGCAAGAAAGTTATTGCTTTGCTAAAAAAACTTCAAAAAGCGGCAGTTATACGCCCATCTGATGGATATGATCCAAGACGTTGGATGGATTAATAAAAAAACAAAGATTATTGTGTGAGAAGAGAAGTATGTCGGCAAAGTGCCGACATTAGTGGTGCTGATTCTTAGTTGTTATCGAAAGAAGCGCCAGCGATCACTTTACGTGATACAGTGTAAGGAATCAACGCAGCTGCGCGTGATTGTTTGATAGCGATTGTAACCATATCTTGGTGACGTTTACAGTTACCTGTAAGACGACGAGGCATGATTTTGAAACGCTCAGAGAGTGAATATTTCAATGATTGTACATCTTTGTAGTCAATGAAATCAACTTTTTGCTCGCAGTATTTGCAATAACGTTTTTTGTATTTTCTTTTTTCTGACATGGTTCTATCCTTGTGCTTATTCTAAAACGGAATTTCGTCTTCGTTTATATCAATCTCTGGGAGATTGTTTTCCGGCATTCTTGCCGGTGCGGGTTTAGAATACGACGGTGGAGGAGTGTAAGCCGCTTTAGGTGCAGGTGCATCATAGCCGCTATTTCCAGCATCGCTGTACTCGTTATAACCGCCCTGAGAACCACCCTCGCCGCGTGAATCGAGCATTTGCATCGTTTCAACGATAACGGAGTGTTTAGAGCGCTTTTGGCCACTGGTTTGGTCAACCCATTGTTCAAAACTAAGTCTTCCCTCAACAAGGATTTTAGAACCCTTCCGAAGGTATTGGTTGGCTACTTCACCTGAACGGCCGAAAAAAGTGATGTCGACAAAACATGTCTCCTCTTTTTTCTCGCCGTTTACCGTAAATTTACGGCTGGTTGCAATAGCGGTTTTGGCGATTGCCGAACCGTTTTGTGAATATCGAAGCTCGATATCTCGGGTAAGATTTCCAACCAAAATGACTTTGTTATACATAGGTTTTCCTTGTAATGACTTAAGAAGCTACTTCTTCTTTTTTCTCAGCAACAGCAGCAGTTGGAGCAGGTTTTTTGGTTTTTTCAACCATACCGTTCCAAGCTGCAATTTCACGTTTTGAATCGTATTTCATTGTTACGAAACGCAAAATTTCCTCGTTGATACGGAAACGACGTTCAATTTCAGCAATCGCAGCAGGTGCAGATTTGTAATACATAACGTAAAAATAACCGCGAGCGTTTTTCTCGATCGGGTAAGCTAATTTTTTCATTCCCATTGCGTCGCGAGCAACGATCTCACCGCCGTTTGCAGTGATCACTTCTTCAACGAGAGCGATGGTGTTTTTAATCTCTTCTTCTGTAAGAGTAGGTTTTACGATTACTAAGTTTTCGTAATGTCTCATAGCGTATGTCTCCTTATGGTGTTCGCCCCTTATGGTTGTTATACAGCACGACAGTCGTGTTGCAAAGAGCAAGGAACGCGCGGATTATACTGAAAAATAGCTTAATATTAGTTTTGGTTAAAGGATTGCTTGTAGCTTCAGCAATGCCGAAAGAAGCAATGACTCTTGATCCGGCGAGCCAGTAGATTTCATCTTTAGCTCGGTATCGAGGAGGAGATTGATCCCCCGTTTATACCCCTCAGGTAAAATTTTGATGGACAATTTGGTTCGTTCTTCTACAATCTTAGGGGGCGGTTTATAGCCTAATACGGCGATTGGATCAGCGAATCCATTGACTTTTATTACTGTATTAAATAAATATAATTCGGTTAACATTTTACATAACGAAGTGATAATAAATACTTCATCTAATCCTGTTTCTAGCAAAAATTTTAAATCGTGTAAAAACTCTTTTTTTTCAATAATTTTGATATGGAATGAATCCAATTTGAGTTCACTTAACCCATATACATTCTCATCAATATCATGAATTGTAATCTGCTTATTCAAGATAGAGAGCTTAGAGAGTTCGTTGCAAGCAAGTGAAAGGTCGTTATTATGGACTTCTAGTAGATGCATTGCGGCTCGCTGGTCAAGTTGTAGTCCGGATTGTCTAGCTTCTTGAACAACAATCACACCGGCCTCTCCAGCAGAAGGGTTATAGAAACGAACCGATCCAGCATGAGAACCTTTGAATGCCGTATCAACGCTTTTGATATCTTCACCGACATAACAATAGATAAAATAATTGTCATCATTTTTCCCCACAAGCTCAACAAGCGTATCTAGTTCTGCTTTGGGGAGCTTTTTTTCGTGTTTGACGATAAGGAGGTTTTGATCACCGAAGAGCGACCCTTGGGAAAGGTGGGCTTTGGCGCTGTTAAAATCATATTCGTCATGATAGAGGTTTAGAACCGATGCCCCCTCGATTTGGGCAAGTCGGTGGGCATAGCGATCGATGAAAAAGTGATTTTCGCCAAAGAGTACCATTGCTCGTGGTACTGAATTATTTTGTAAAAGACGATCTAAATCTTGTTTATACATTTTCTTCCTTTGCAATGTCAAAAATTTGCCATTTCTCCCCATTGAACAAAGCCTGAGCCACAAGTTGACAATCTTCTTCTATTTTATACTTTTCCAATAAATATTTTGGTACATAATAATCACCCAAAAATCCAAAAGAAGCTTTCAGGTGGCCTGCATCATATGGAAGATCATAAAAATCATATGTGTAACTGTTGTATTTATATTTTAATGAAAGGCTACCTGTAATTTTTCCTCTTAATGATGGGTTTGTTTTGTTGGTAGACACCACACTTAGTATGTTAATTTTGTACTTTTTTTCTTTTTTATTAAAGGTTTTATAGTACTGCAATTCGACAAGGTCACCCACATTTGGTCGTAACTCTGTATTGGAAAAGAAAATAACACCACCTAATTCTTTATCTAAAACATAGTGAAAAAGCTTTTTATCGTTATTGACATGATCAACAACGGCAATACCTTTCGGGGCATTATTAATAAATGCATTTTTATCCAAAGAAGATTTATCTATTATCAATGGCACATAGCGTTGTTTGGTTTCATCATAAAAAAGTTTGAACTTAAAAACATCATCCTTTTTTGCATGTTTCAATAATTTGTATTTCGTTTTATTAACAGTAAATTCAATATTATGAAAATCTCTTAAAATAAGTCTTTCTTTACCATCTTCAGTTTTAAATTCACCATCTACTATTGCATCTACCCATGGAAAATCTACATAAATATATTCATCTACGACATCCAAGTTATTAGCATAAAAATTTTTATTACTGAGATTCTCTTCCAATTCAGCTGAACACTGAGATATCAATGAGTTAAATTCTGGAGAAAGTTTCCAATTTTTTTCTTGACGATGCTTTTCATAAAGTTTCAACTCAACGTATGCTTCTTTTTTCAAATTTTGTGAAATTAACAATTTAGAAAGATCAATATGCATCTCCCCTAAAAAGTCTTCATTTTTTTGTATACTCATAGCCTTACAAAGCATTGCAATAGCTATATTTGGTTCATTGTTGGCAACAATTTTAGAAAATTCATGCCACACATATGCCTGATCACCTAATTCAAGAATAATTTTCTTGTATATATCTATAGCCTCTTTATTCAAACCCGCTTCATACAGCACAAAAGCATACTCTCTTGAGAGCCAAACCGTTTTTTCAAGCCTTTCAAATGCTAACTTGTACAATTCTATTACCCAACGAATATCAGTAGTTTTCTCTTTTTTATCTTTGATTAATTCAAATATAATCTTGAGTGATTTTGCTGCCAATGACTTGTAAGTGGACTCGCCGTTCTTCTGTTCTTTCCAATCCTCTAATTGAAAGTTTTTATAATCCCATTTCCTAAAAAATTCAAAAAATCTCCAAGCATCTCCTTCAACCATAAAACGTTCTGCTAAATTCAAAATCTCTGAATGCCAATGAGACCCTTTATAATTGGAAAAGTTAGTTGCATAAGAATCAAATAGATGCCAAAGTTCGCTAACTTTATTTTCTTTATGAGCACTAAATATCTTCCAAAAATATGTTTCCCGAATAGGCTCAACAATTATCGCTTTATCCTCTACAGCATCGATCAAATAGTTAATATCGAACGGATAGTGGCTATTTACCGTTGTTTTTAACAACTTTTTTAGTAAGGATGGATATATTTTGCCTTTTGCTTCTGATTTTATCAGCAATCCAGCTGACATTAAGAATTCGTCTGTTTTTGATTCATATTGATCATGAATATCTTCATGTCGTAGATTTTTAGAGCCCCAAATTTGAAAAAATTTGAAAATATCAAAATCTTTATGAGTAGCAACATAATGCACTACAAATTGTAAAACGACAGAATGCAATAAAGATGGTCGTTCATTCTCAAGTTTCAAATATTCAAATAAAAGTTTTTTTATCCCTTCAACTTCTAAAGTAGATTCTGATGCTTTTATGTACCTATAAATTGCCCATCCATACGCATCGAAAGAATCTTTATTAAGTATTCCTTCATACTTTGCTTTTCTAAATATATCAAGCGATTGAACATGATTTCCATTTTTACTTAGTGTTTCCGCTTGTAGAAGGAATGTATTTTCAGGGTTCAACTTAGGCTTTAGAAGATTAATCTGCTTTGATAAAATATCATCATTAGTTACAAAGTCAATAGAATTTAATTCTTTAAAAAAATAATGAGCCCTATTAGTATCATTAGCCAATGCAGCCTTAATAATATCTATCAACACCCATGCATACGCTTTTTGGATCCATTCATCTTTTGGTTTTTCATTATATGATTTTAGCGCAAGCTCATGGGCTTCATCTAATTTCTTCTCTTTTCTTAGTTGAAATATTTCTGATGAAACATTGTCGACAAATGGCTTTTTTACTCTACCTGTTGTTCCAAGCATATTTTCTCTTGCTTTTGCAATTATCTCATCTACAGTCATTACTTAGCTTCATTATAGATATTTTTTTTTAAAATATCTATTGTCGATTTAAATTCATTCCAAAGAGAATCTTCGCTGCAATACTGCATAAATATTTTGCTAAATAATCCTGAGTTGTCATAATAAAAATCAATTTCTAATTCATCATTGTTTCTAAAAAGCTTCATCTTGTCACGATATGGCACTTGCATAATACTTTCTATGTGTATATCTTTGTATTTCAATAGCTGAGACAGCATCCTATAGGCATCTTTTCTCCAGTTTTCTGTGAGAAAATCAAATGATTGAAGAACTCTTTTTTGCTTGAATAAAGCAAGAATACGTTCTTTTAGTTCGTCTGAATATGCCTTCATGACAGATGGTATTTTAAAATGACCCTTACCATCATATGATATGTTCAAAACTACTTCATGACCATTTTCAGCAGTCATAAAGTAACGTTCTTGATAATTATAAGACTCAGATTTTATCAATACGATTTTTTCAGTCGAAATTTTAAAAGTAATATATTCTTTGAGTGCTTTAAGACGTTCAGTAAGATCAGGATTGTCTGATTCAAAAAAGACATCTTTAGATTTTACGTTCGATATTTTTTCATTGATTTCGATATTGTCCCATGGAGTAATCGGAGTAAAGTTTCTCAAAAAAACATGTTCTTTAGCTCGGCAAAGTCCACTGTAAAGCCAACGAAAATATGATTCATTACTTCTTACTCCATTTTTCCCCTGATCAACATTAAAAATAACTTCATCGAATTTATATGCCATTGAGCGATGAACCGTCATCGACCATCCAAATCGGATAAATGCGGCATTTTTGAATTTATAATAATCCGAGTCTGGAGTTCTTTCAAGTAAGGCTTTAGTAGCTTCCAAAAGTTTTGTTTTAACTGTTTTACCATCTTGTAATTGTTTTCGAAGATTTACTATATTTTCATCAGATATCAAATCATATTGCTGATCGGTTAATTTCGCTAAATCATCAAGCAATATTTTAAATGCTAATTGCTCATTATTAGAAAGTTCTGCTTTTGGGTTAAGGCGAAAGTTTTCCAACGATAAAATTGTTGCACGTTTACCATTCGAATGAAGTTTGATTGCTATCTCCCTATACTGGAGTTCTACGATGCTTTTTTTTGCAGGAATCTTTTTGGGAGAAGAGATAAATTCAACTGATGCGAATTCTCCATTAAATAGTTTTACAGGTAATTCAGAAGAAGAATTACCTGCTAAAGTGATATTGTTATGTAACGTGATCAAATCACCTACTGCAAGATCTTCGCCATTTCGTAAAATGGCTTTTTTTATCCACATATTAATCTTATGTGCTTCCTCATTGGTATATGTTAAGATTGGGCATTTGGTTTGAGAATGTACTATTTTAGTCATGATAGAAACAACTTCTTCGGACTTTAAATGGCTTATATTTTTATCTTCTATAAAATTAAGGGAATTATATATTTGCTGTCTCATTGCTTGAACACACTTTAAAGCTTGTTGATTCAAATTTGAATAATCTTCATTATCAAGTAAAGAAACAGTACCTATATCAAGCGAATAGTTTTCTTCAAAATGCTTTGGATTCAAAGAAGATTTTTCATTGCCACCAATCTGTAATTGATACGGATCACCTATTAAGATAATCTTTCGGTTGGTTTTATTAATTTGAGAAAATTCTAGAAAATCTTTCAACAAATGTCCACTTCCGAATCTCATATCAATAGTTTGAGCATAAGAGTCAGATAATAAATGGGCTTCATCTACAATAAATAATGTGTTGTTTTCATTATCGCATGCTTTTAATGGAATGATTTTTAAGCGCTTCTGTGACTGATCATTATCAGACATACTATCATCAAGAAAATCATTTTTCTTCTCTTTTTCGTCTTCAAAAAATGAGTTACCACCATAAATATAAGAATAAATACTCTGCACTTTATCAGCAGAATCCATTAAATTTCTCGCAACACGAGCAGACGAAGCAAAAATTTCTGATTCTACAATACCTGATTGATAAGCCAAATCTCGGATATAGGGAATCAAATGTGATTTTCCACTGTTTAACGTGCCTTGAAGGATAAAAATCTTTTTATTTGGATCTTTCAAAAAGATATCGATCTGAGTCAGAGCAAACTTTTGATCTTCACGGAGCTTATTAACTTGAAGTTCAACGTCTAATGACTGCACGGATACATTATTTGCTTCAAAAGCTTTCTCATCAAATTGATAAGTGTCTGCAAGAAAAACTTTTTTGAATGCTTCAAAAGATTGTGAAGATAAAGAGATTTGATTTTTTACATCAATAATATCCATGATTTTTTCAAGAAAATGAACCTTGTCTGTAATATGAAAGTTCATATATTCAGAAGGAATTTCACCAATTAGCTCAATAGCTTCTTGAAAGCAAATCACTTTATCAGCATGTTTAAAATTTAATGTATCTGTAGGGTAAATATATGGCAAAACATTATATTTAAGTACCTTTTCAAATCGACTTTTTTGAACTGACAACTGAATATAGGGGTTGATAGAACTGCCTCCTTTAATCATATCTCCCGTAGCATTTGTCCATATCCCTTGTTTGAAATTATTCTGATTTGGAAGATTAATTTGCCCTGAAAAGTTTTTAAAATCGATAATGCAAATGACATTCGTTGTAATGAGTAATGCATCAATTTGGAGTCTTTCTTCAACTTCACAAAAAGGGCTTCCAATTAAGAGCCCATTGATGCTTTTGTCAGCGAATTTTTTTGATAGCTCACGTGAAAAATCTCTAAAAAAAGTGTTTTCGTAGCTTCGAGAAAAAGTATTTTTTCTTACTTCAAGCATATTTTAGTAACTTTTATTATGTTCATTCTCTTCCTTCTCTATTCGACTCATAAATGAGGCGGTGATTTTCGCGGTGGCGAGGTTGGCGGTTTCGATTTTAACGATGATGTCATCGAAGAGCATAAGACCAAATTGTGAGGAAATCTGTACTTTTGCCCCCGTTATGGTGTCGTGAATCTCGGCGATGAACGGCTCTTCGGCGCGCATGATACGGGCTTTGAACTCCTGACCGATCACGGTGGCTGCCCAACGGGCGAATTTGCGCTCTTGGAAGCGGATCTCTATATCGCTCGCTTCACGCTCTTTTTCGCTGATGGAGGTACAAAGAGACTCAATGTTGCGCAATACGTACGATCCCTCTTCGGTGTCTCCTGCCGCAATCGCTTTTAGGAGGCGATGGACGATTAGGTCACTGTATCGACGGATCGGAGAGGTGAAGTGGGTGTAGCGCGCAAACCCTAGCCCAAAGTGTCCCATATTGTAGGGGGCGTAACGTGCTTGCATCTGAGCGCGGATGATGAGGGTATCGACCTCACTGATGAGATCGCGTCGCTCCGCTTCGGCTTGGATTGCCATGATCGTCTCTTTGATCGAGCCTTGGGACTCGACGAAAATACCGATACTTGCCAACTCGGTGTAGAGGCTTTGGAGTTTCATCGGGCTAGGGGATTCGTGGATACGAAAGACCCCCCGCTCGTACAATGATGCCGCCGCTTTGTTGGCGAGGAGCATACAATCTTCGATCAGGGCATGCGACGGTGTCTCGACGGCAAACTCGGTGGAGACGATGTTCTGTTCTTCGTCGATACGCATCTCCAGCTCGCTAGAGCGGAAGTTGTACCCTTTTTTCATCCGCTCTTCACGGAGTTTATAGGTTAGCTCGTTGAGCAGAGGGATGTAGGCTAAAACCTTGGTCTCTTTTTCGGTTTTGGCTTCCAGATTTCCTTCGAAAAAGGCATCGATCTCTTCGTAGCTGAAGCGTCGGTGAGAGTGGATGATTGACTCATACAAAGTATGGGAATCCATCTCATAGGTTACGGGATCGATGTGCATCTCAAACGTGTAGGCGAGACGATCAACGAGAGGCTGGAGCGAGCAGAGGGTTTCACTCAGTTCTCTCGGGAGCATCGGGATGGAGCGATGCGGAAGATAGATGGAGAAACTGCGATAAATCGCCTCGGCATCAATCGCTCCGAAAGGGTGGACGTATTCGCTCACATCGGCGATGGCGACGTAGAGGGTGGAAGTCTCAGGGATGTAGCAGATCGCGTCATCGAAATCTTTGGCGGTGACGGGGTCGATGGTACAAAACGGCAAGTGACGCAGATCACGGCGGTTGGGGTAAAGCGAGGCATCGACCTCTTTGGGAAATTCGCGTGCCATCGCTAATACGTCATCTTCGAACGCATCGTGTTTGTTGTAGAGGGCGAGGACGATTTTCTCATCTACTTTTGGATCACTTAGGTTGCCCAGATAGGCGGCTATCGTTCCGCTTTGGTTGTTGATCTGA
Organism: Sulfuricurvum sp.; assembly: GCF_019163035.1. Taxonomy (GTDB): domain Bacteria; phylum Campylobacterota; class Campylobacteria; order Campylobacterales; family Sulfurimonadaceae; genus Sulfuricurvum. Next base: position 2,484 of record NZ_JAFLKV010000093.1, on the reverse strand, counting down.
TAGAGTGAGCCTTCGGCTGTTTCGGGAAGATCATTGAGGGCAAATCCTGCGGGATGATCGGTGCGGATGTCTTGGAGGCTCAAATAGCCGTTTTTCATCGTAACGACGGCGACGCTGAACGTTTCGCTCCGTCCGGCGATGACGACGACTTTCGCCTGTGGACCGCCTCGTTTTCCGAGTAAGCGTTGGGCAATGACTAAATCGCCGCTTTTGGCTCCCATAAGATTATTGGTTTCGATAAAGTGGTCTCGGATACTCTCTCCCAATGTCTGAAGATACGCACCGCTCTCAGAAGCCAAAGAGACGATACCTGCGCGGTATTGAGACGCGAGCTGAAATTTATTATCTTCATGCGTTAGAAGTTTTCGTGTAAGCCATTCATTAATGTGCTCACGCTCTTCCGGTGCGATATCTTGGTCATAAAGACCATGGGTAAGACGAATTAGGAGTGATTTCATAAGAGATATTATAGTCAATAAATACTTCTATGATAGAATAACTCTTCTAATTTTACAAAGGAACATACTAATGACACATGAAGCGATTTTAAACCAACTCGGATATGCCCCTAATGAAGCATTAAGCCTCCAACTCAGTCGAATCGAAGAGAATACTAGCGGGTATGAAAAAATTATCAAACATATTTTGGATTTGCATGAAGCGTTGAAAACGGATGAATCGTATGTGGCGATGTCGAACAGTAACGACTATTTTAAAATAAAGATCGATGCGACAAGTGAGATCAGTTCAAGTGACGCAATGGAAAAAATCAACCATTTTGCGGATAAGTACAAAGTTGAGCTTCAAAAAGTGGACGGGAAACCGACCTATTATATCCTCGGATTTGCGGCGTAAGTATAGGGGGTGGAAACCCTGTCTATAGTCGCACTTTCGTCTCGCTCCTAAGCTCTGGCAACGGGGAGGTTGGGAACGAGAGTCAGCATGAGCGCTTTGTCAGGGCTTACAAACCTGAACATGCCACTTCACCAATTGTAAGTTTTTCCACTCTATTCTCTGAAAATCCCGAAATAAATTCGATTCGTTCAAGACAGGTGTATAATGAAAACAAATTATCTTTATGCCGTACACAAGCCACTGAGTTTGAAGTGTTTTGTAAAAAAATTGCCTCATCGTTGCAAGTGAATTCTTCGGACTGTAGGTGGCGGATTGCATCGGGTGTAGCCATACCTTCAGCGACTTGTTTGTGGGCGAAAGATTCAAAAGCGGTTTGGTTTGGTGTGTAGCATCCGTCAAAGGTAAGTACGGCACAGATAAGCAAAAATATTTGTTTCATAAGATTAGAAGCTTTCAATGATGAGATATTTCAAAATTCTACATTCAAAACCTTAAAATTTTTGCTGTTTTTATGCTCTAATGATTGGGAGGAATTGACCATACAAAAATTTAGTATGTGATAATAAGGGAATGGACAGCGTTCGCCCTGATCTCAAGGAAACATCGCTTTGCGAGCGGTACTTTTGTTTTATCGAAGGGTGTTTCATTCATGGTTCGACGGGCTCACCACGAACGGAAAATTAGGTTATGCAAGAAGTCTATTCACTATCTATTGACACGTGCTTTTATTTGGTATATACTTGTGATATATATCTTTCAGAAAGGATCTGAAATGACAGTTATGGCAAAAGTATTTCAAAATGGTCGTTCACAGGCGATTCGCATCCCAAAAGAGTTTCGCGTCGATACGGATGAAGTGTGCATTGATAAAATAGGCGATACACTGATTATTAAGCCGAAAATAGAGAAGAAATGGGACATGTTTTTTGATGCTTTAGAGGATATTGATACGGAGGGATTTCTTGAGGATCGAGAGCAACTTCCTCTTCAAACGAGAGAGATATTTTAATGCTCTATATGCTCGATACCAACATTTGCAGCTATATTATCCGCAATAAACCCCAGAACATCAAAGAAAAGCTCAAATCTGTTGAAAAAGATCATACGATAGCTCTTTCTACTGTCGTCGTGTCTGAACTGATCTATGGTGCAAAGAAAAAGGGGAGTGAAAAGCTCTTTGATCTCGTCCTCTCCTTTATTGAGAATTTTCAGATCATGGATTTTGATAAAAACAGTGCATTGTCCTATGCTACTATACGGGTCGAGTTGGAAACTACTGGAAATATTATCGGTTCAAATGATCTATTTATTGCCGCCCATGCCAAAGGGTGCGATGCGATATTGGTCACTAATAACACCAAAGAGTTTGAACGGGTTGAGGGGTTGCGGTTGGAGAATTGGGTATGCTAAAAAGGACAAATAGATGAGCCAAAATGAACCCATGACCCCGCGAGGGTACGATGAACTTTTACGGGAGTTTAAATTTCTAAAAGATGTCGAAAAACCGCCATTTTGCGGATAAGTATAAAGTAAGTCTCCAAAAAGTGGACGGGAAACCGACTTATTATATTGTTGGGTTTGCGGCGTAAATACGAATGCCTTAAGGCGTTCGTGTAGAAAATCTACTCG
>NZ_JAFLKV010000084.1 GCF_019163035.1 Sulfuricurvum sp. | reverse complement strand
CCGCCGCCGCTGAAGGATCCATGTGTGCCAAGATAAGGGCAACCGTTTGAGGATGTTCCGTCATAATAAAGTCAGCTAATTGCTGTGGTTTGATTTTCGATAAAAAAGCAAAGTTTTGAGTACTTTGCATCGTTTTACTCAATTTCTCTAATATCTTTTTCGCCTCTTCAGGTCCGAGAGCTTTGTAGAGAAGTTCACGCGCGTAGTCCATACCGCCTGTATTAAGATACTGATTGGATTGGATAATGGCATAAAACTCTTCGAGGACAGCTCCACCGATATTTTTTTCGATTGAGTTGTTGTTGGCGATAAATTTAGAAATGTCGGTAATTGCATCAACGTTCATCCGTGAAAAAAGGGTAGCGGTAACGTCTTCACCCAATTGAACCAACAAAATAGCAATCTTTTGAGTCATACTCATTTCATCAAAATTGGCTTGTTGGGACTGCGTCAACATCATTTGTTCCTCCTATCGCTTATGTGAAGTATCAGCAGCAGGTACCGACTCCTCTTCCATCAAAGCTTGGATTAATGATGCGATCTCTTCTGGATGATCTTCAGCGATTTCACGCACTTTTTCTAATAATACATCATATTTCAATTCATCTTCGTTAAAACTATCCCCAAGACCGAGTTGATTTTCCACTTTTTTACGCATTAACTGTACTTTTTCAGCTAAATCTTCATCTTCATCATCGGCAATTTCAAGATTTGGTTTCTCGAATTCTTCCTCTTCACGACTAAATTCAAGCATACGCTCTGCAAACGGAATAATGATTTTTTTGTAAGCAATAAATAAAATAACCGCTACTAAAAGATATTTAAAAATCGGGGCGAACGGAGTGATATAGGTTGCAATAAAATCAGATGCCTTAGAGGCTCCGTCTTTAGCTTTATTCCCCTCTTTCGAAGCTTGGAACTCAAAGTTGCGAACCGTTACTAAGTCTCCTCGCTGCTCATTTGATCCAATCGACTGTTTTACCAGTGCATCAATCGCCTGAATCTGCGTCTCATCCAATGCTACATACTGAAGTTCATCGGTCGGCTCACCTGCAGCATCTTTTTTCGGTTCATACTTTCCATCCACCACAACGGCTGCACTCATCCGCTTAATACGGGCGAACTCCATTTTAGTCGTTGAAACGGTTTTGGAGACTTCGTAGTTCGTAGTTCCAGTGGTTTTCTCGAATTTTTCACCGCCACCACCGGCGAGACCTTGAACCGGACCGATATTACTCACCGCACCCGGAACACCGCCTACTTGTGCCGGAGCCGCACCATCGCGTTTTTCCTCTGAAGTTTGCTCACTTCGGACGACATTTTCGGGATCAAATTTCTCTGAAGTGGAACTCTGCTCTGAGAAGTCATACTCTATTGTCACCTTAGCAACAACACGATCTTTCCCTCCGATAAAAGGGGAAAGAACATTGATAATTTTCTCTTCTTGTTTTTTCTCTTCTTTGGTTTTGTACTGCTGCTGTATGGCGGAGAGCTCACCCATAGCACTCGCCTCATCATTATCGCCCAATGTCTCACCCTCAGCACTAATCAAGGCTACATTCTCAGGTGTGAGTTTCGGTACCGCTGCTGCTACGAGTTTTTTGATACCGCGAATTTGCTTAGGTGAGAGCTTTCGATCCGGCTGAAGCTGAACCATAACCGATGCGGAAGGTGGAACTTCTTCAGCAACAAAAAGGGTCTCTTTCGGAAGCGCCAAAGAGACGCTCGATTTTTCAACCGGTTCAAGCGAATCGATTGAACGGGCAAGTTCTCCCTCTAATGCACGGCGAAATTTAACCTCTTGGTCAAAATTTGTGGCTCCAAACTCTTGTTTATCAAACAGCTCAAACCCGACATGCCCCTCTTTAGGTATCCCCATGGAAGCAATTGTGATACGCTCTTTATAGACGATATCTTTAGGAACTTCGATCACATTTTCGCGAGGAATACGGTAGGGAATCTTGTCTTTTTCAAGCTGTTCTATTACTTTGGCAGCATCTTCGCTACTAAGTTGTTCAAAAAGAACTTGGTATCCGTCATTGTCTTTTTTAGAACCCTCAGAAGAGTAAACCACCAAGAAAACCAAAAATGCTATGATCCCGGCAACTGCTGCACCGATAATGCCTTTTTGTGCTTGGGTGAGCTTTCCGAAAAAAACAACAAGCTGCGAAAAAAGAGTCTTAAAATCCATTGTTACCTAATTTTTATACTAAAGGATTAGTGAGTTCGAAAAATCTGTTGTTTTGAACCGTGGTTCCGACTGTAACACGAATAGCGTTCAATCCGTAACTGCTTAAATCACGTACAATCATACCCTTTTTTAAGAGTTCTTGCGCAATTTTTGATGAATTTTTTTCTTCAGGAAGCAATAAAGTGACGAAATTGGTATAACTTTCAATAACATCGATCCCCTTTGAGCGTGCAAAATCTTCATATCGAGCCATCTCTTTGAAATTATCGGCGATACACTCTTGCACAAACGCTTCATCTTCCAATGCCACAGAAGCTGCTTCGAGAGAAAGGGTCGTGATATTAAACGGAGGGCGAACTTTGTACAACGCTTCAATAATAGGCGCTTGAGCTATCCCATATCCGACACGCATTCCCCCAAGGCCATATGCTTTTGAAAAAGTACCCAAAAACAAGACATTATCAAATTTCTCAACCAAATCACGAGGTTCAACCGCAAAAGAAGGATTTTTAAAGCGAGCATACTCCATGTATGCCCCATCAACAACAACAAGGGTATCGCTATCTACTTTTTCGATAAAAGAGAGCATCTCTTCGGCTAATAATCCATCCCCTGTAGGGTTATTCGGAGTACAGAGAAAAACAATAGAGGGTTTATGCTCACAATAAAGGGCATAAAATTCATCCATCTTATGTTCGCGTGATGCGGTGCGGATGATTTTGGCGCCCACCTGTTTCGCGTAAATTTCATACATCGCAAAGGTTACGCTGTTCATCAACACTTTACTGCCGGCGTGCGCTTTCGCGTGAATCGCAAATTCAATCACTTGATCGCTTCCCGCACCGATGATGAGTTCATTGTTTTGGATAGCGTATTTACTCGACAGTGCCGTTTTTAGTTTCACCATTGAATCATCGGGATAAAGAGACATATTATCAACAATAGCATGTATTGCCTCTTTTACTTTCGGTGAACATCCAAACGGATTTTCGTTACTCGCCAATTTAACGATAGAATCTTTATCGATCCCATACTCACGTACCACCAACTCGATCGGTTTACCCGCCTCGTACGTTTTGATGCTCTCTAATGCGCTATTAAACTTCATAACTCTCCCTTTACGTAACTACCCAGCCATGTCACTTCATCGTTGTGTTTTTGAACTAAACTCTGAACACGATCCTCATCGATATGACCGAAAAAATCAATAAAAAACCAGTATCCAAAACCGTCATTATCTCTCGATGGACGACTCTCAATCTTGCTGAGATTGATATCAGCATTATTAAAATCTTCCAAGAAGTGAACCAACGCTCCCGCTTTCTGGGCATCTTTGAGACGAACCAAGATGGAGGTTTTGTCCTCTCCGCTGATAGCGTTTTTAAAATCACTCAGAATAAAAAATCGGGTAGCATTGTTTTGGGTATCTTCGATATTTTCAAACAACGTCGGAACCCCGTAAAGCTTTGCCGCGATGTGAGAACAAATAGCAGCGGCTTCAGGGTCTTTGGAAGCCAAAATAGCCGCTTTTGCGGTAGACTCTACCGGAATATGCTCAATCGCATCCAAACCGTGCTCTGCTAAAAATTCACGGCATTGCCCGAACCCTTTGTCTTTGGAATAGATCCGTTTGATATGATGTATTTGTTCCGCTTTGGTTGCAAATGCCATATGAATCGGCATATAAAGCTCTGCTACGATTTTAACACTGCTTTTCCCTAACAAATCGAGGGTTTCCCCAACCACTCCGTCACGGCTGTTTTCGATGGGAACGACACCGAATTTGGCGCGACCCGCTTCGAGGGTTTTAAAGACCGCCTCAATCGAACCCAGAGAGAGATAATCGCTCATCGCCCCGAAACGAGATTCCGCCGCTTGATGGGTAAAGCTCCCCTCAGGTCCGAGATACGCAATACGCTCAGGAAGTTCCAGATTACGGGCAACCGCAAATATCTCTAAAAAAACCGCTTCAATCGCCTGAGCATTGAGCAACCCATCTGAAGCTTCACTGATTTTCGTCAAACGATCAATAATCGATTTTTCACGTTCAGGACGATAGATGGCACCATTATTCTCATGCTTAATCTCACCAACACGACGAACCACCTCCATACGGCGATTCAACAGGGTGACAACTTCGTTATCAATCTCATCAATACGTGCTCTGCACTCTTCTAATGTATTCATAAACACTCCAATATTGCTTGCATATCGGCATAAATTTCCGCCGGACGCTCCTGAGGTTTTAAAGAGGGGATAATCTCTTCGGCAACTCGGTATTTACCGCTGAGAACAAATATCCCTCTCATCCCAAGTGATTGCGCTCCGATAAGATCCCCTTTGACATCGTCACTGATAATAGTAACATCACGAAACTGCGCCCCCTCTTTTTGCAGTGAGAGGCGATAGAGAGCTTCCTCGAAAAATGGAATACTCGGCTTTCCGACAACACTATACGGCGCTGAAGTGGCAAACTCTAACATTTTTAAAATCGCCCCGACCCCCGGATAGCGTTTGTGATTTTTGACGTACAACGTAGTTTCGTGCATCCCTACTAGTTGCGCACCTGCGAGGAGGAACTCGATCATTTGCGCATATTCATCAGGACTAAAATCATCTTTGATCGCAACCAAAACCACATCAGGTGACGTATAATCCAACGGGTATCCCATCGATTGCAACACATTCAAAAAGGGCTGTGATCCATACGCCGCAATTTTTCGACTTTTATCGATGTGGCTCTCCAACATCATCAACGGATCAAGATAATGACTTTGGGGGATGTTCAATCCGATGGAATTTAAATAACCCAAAAACTCATCGCTCGGATTTTTGGTGCTGTTGGTAATAACCATATACGGGATTTGATGCATATTGAGATGATCGATAAACGCTACCGCTCCACGGGTGGGGAGTTTGGTATTGTCTTCAATCAACGTCCCCTGCACATCCACAAAATACATCATTAATCCGCTAAATACTCACGCTCTAATGCGATCACATCTTCAAAATTTTCGCGACGTCGAATGAGCCGTTCTTTACCCGCTTCAATAGCGATCTCAGCTGAACGTCCACGAGTATTATAGTTACTTCCCATCCCAAAACCATACGCTCCGGCACTGTGAACCACCAAAAGATCGTTATGCTCCATCATCGGAAGGGGATAGTTTTTTGCCAAAAAGTCACCGCTCTCACACACCGGCCCGACGACATCGGCCATACTCTCTTCACCGCTTTTGTCCAACGCTTCGATGCGGTGATACGCTTTGTAAAGACTCGGACGGATAAGATCGTTCATTGCCCCATCCACCATAACAAAACGTTTGGCTCCGTTGTTTTTCTCATACAGCACTTTCGTCAAAAAGTATCCCGCATTCGCCGTTAAAAAGCGCCCCGGTTCGCAAATGATCGTCACATCGATCCCTTTGAGTGCGGAAAGGATCGCTTGTGCGTAATCATAAGGTTCAATCGTCGTTTCGTTGTCGTAACGGACACCCAATCCACCACCGATATCGAAGAACTTCAACTCAATATCAATCGCTTGGAGTGAACGGAGCAAATCAGCGACAATAACCGCCGCTTCATAAATCGGCTCCAACTCGGTCAACTGGCTTCCGATATGAAAATGGATACCGACGGGGTCAAGATGATCGGAATTTTTCGCTTGAATATACATTCGTTTTGCCGCTACGATCTCGACACCGAATTTATTATCGTGTAATCCGGTCGAAATATAAGGATGCGTTTTAGGATCAATATTTGGGTTAACGCGGACACTTATACGGGCTTTGGTACCCAGTTCACGAGCGATCATCTCGACACGAGAGAGTTCTGCTTCACTCTCGACGTTGATGTAGAGAATGTCGCTTTCGATTGCTTCGCGTATCTCATCGTCGCGTTTGCCAACGCCGCTAAAAAGGATGCGGTATTTCGGAATTCCCGCCATCAAGGCACGACGAACTTCACCGATGGATACACAATCCGCTCCCGAGCCTTGCTGAGCAAAATGTTTGACAACACTAAGATTGGAATTTGCTTTGACAGCGTACGCAAGAATCGACTTTCGACCGCGAAACGCCTCTTTTAGCGATTCAAATTGCGTTTTCATCACATCAAAATCATACACATACAAAGGCGTCCCGTAGGTTTGCGCTAAAGCTTTAAAATCGATCACCCGTAATCCCCATTGACTTAGTTTTGTCGCGATTTTACCCTAACTCTCCTTAGGGGATTTCCAAGTCGCCATAACATTACACCAAGCAATCCTATAATAGGGGCGATAATCCCCATTTCAGGAGTAAGCGTTTTATTGTTCGAGAGTTCGCCCAACATAAAAAATAGCCCCCATACCATGAGGGTCACTAAGATAGCCCCGAAGCTAAAAAATGAGAGGTTCAGAAAACGTCCGCTCACCGGTGCATAGGTAAAAAAGATCACCATCAAAATAGGGGCGAACCATGGGGTAATAAAAATTCGATACATGGAGTTAGTGATTTTAGCCACATCAACATTTTGATTTTTTAGTAATTTTAATGCGTCCAGCCCATCACCGATGGTAAAATTATCCTTCCCCTCATACACTTGATCCAAAATTTTCGGTTTAAAATCACGCAATACTTTTAACTGTTCTTTATCTTCGGTAACAATCCCCAATGCATGGAGATCAAACCCATTCGGAGGGCGTATAAGATGCGCTTTTTGGATATTCCAATACCCATTATCGTAAACCGCTTCTTTTGCGTTTAACGCCTCTTTTAATGCCCCTTTCTCAAAGGTAAAAATACGGATATCTTCTGCCCGTTTACTAAGCGGATACAAATTGCCAAAATAGATATAGTTCCCCTCATGGGTGAAAAAAAGGTTACTGGTAGGACGGATAAATTCGGACGTTTCACGAAGGTTATCGGCGAACTCGTTAGCACGGGCAAAATTGGTCGTATGCAGTGCAATATAAATCCCGATTAACCCTCCCGCAACACTCAGAAAAGGAGCCATAATACGCGTTTTTGAATAGCCCAGCGCAAAATATGCCACCAGCGCGTTAGAACGTATCAACTCAACCAAAGAGGCGATGATAGCAAATACAAGAGAAATAGGGAGCATCATATCAACAGCATAAAAGTACTTATACATGATATAAATGAGAACAAGATTCGCAGAATCCGGTAGTTCTGAGGCGTAATCCATCAGATCAAATCCGACCATAAAGCTGCACAAAGCAATTATGATAATGGCAAAATAACGTAGATAAAGTAATGATAACGTAGTAAATGAAAGCATAAGAGCCTAATGAATAAAAATTGGAGTTATTGTACCCAATAAAACCTGCAAACTTTTTACACCCCTTTTAGGGAGCACTTTGCGGCAACATCGCTGTAACTCTGTGACAAGAGCATTTCGACGGCATCAGCGGCTTTATTAATCCAATCCGAAAGTTTTGATTGTTCATCCGCACTGAACGGATGCAGCACATAATCGGCAACTTGCGATTTATGCTCAGGTTTTCCGATCCCCATCCGGACACGGATATACGCAGGAGATATCGCCGCATCGGTTGATTTTAACCCGTTATGTCCGCCGTGACCGCCCCCATTTTTAAAACGCAGTGAACCAAAGGGCAAATCCAAATCATCATGGATAACAATAACTTCATCCACTTTATAAAAATTTTTAACGGCGAGGATAGAACGACCGGAGAGATTCATAAAAGTAAGCGGTTTGAGGAGAAAGTGTGACCCCATTTTAAACAACTCCCCTTCGAAGGAGCTCTTTGAAACATTGTTAACACTGTGACGACGACACAATTCATCAATCACCATAAACCCGATATTATGACGGGTTGAGACGTACGCCGAGCCGGGGTTTCCCAGTCCGACGATTAGCATACTTATTTCGCTTTGATGATACTAAGAACCGATACACGGTCTGAATCAGTAAAGGTAACGTTTTCAACACGTGGAAGATCACGAACCAATACAGAATCACCCAAATCGAGTGGAGCAACATCAACAGTGATAGTCGCTGGCAAGTTTTCAATCGCCGCTTTTACACGAAGACGTTTTTTAGCAACGAATAACATCCCTTTGTTTTTCAAACCAAGTGGAATTCCTACGGTCTTAACCGGAACATGATAGTGAGTGACAACACCCGGTTGTGCAACCATTAAATCAACATGCAACAAATTACCAGATACCGGATGAGACTCATATCCTTGAACAACAAGGTTCATCTCTGCTCCGCCAACTTTTACTGCAAATGCTACCGTCTCTTTGTTGCGCACCGTACGGATAAAATCGTTCATTTTGAACGCGGCGTGAACGTTCTCAAGCCCTTTTCCGTAGATGTTGGCAATGAGATAACCATCACGGCGGTATGCTTTAGTAGCAACTTTGCCAATACTCTCTCTTACAATGCCTTCTAACATAATCATGTCCTTAAAATAAAATGGAGCGAATTATACTTAAAATTTGCTTATTTTATTCTAAATCTTGAGTTAGCTTTTTAAGCCGATATACTCCTCTTCTCTAAACTCTTTGGGACTATCATCGACACCCAACTTCGTTTTTTCAATGGTTGCACTCAGCCCTTCCATACGAAGTTTTAAATCCGACGGTGACGTAGCAAAGGCAAAGGCATCTTCTTTGGTGATTCTCCCCTCAAGGTACAAATCCAAAATTCCTTGATCAAATGTTTGAGATTTATAAAGTTCTTTTCCCTCTGCAATAGTATCAGGGATCTCAACATCCCGATTTTCCGCAATAAGTTGCTCAATACGGGGGGTTCGGATTAAAATTTCCAAAGCCGCCGTCCGTTTTCCCTCCACCGTCGGGATTAGGCGTTGAGAAATAACCCCTTTCAGAACCGAAGAGAGGGTCATACGGACACGATTTTGCTCTGCATGAGGAAATACCGAAATAATACGATTGATCGTCTCTTTCGCATCAAGAGTATGAAGAGTAGAAAAGACTAAATGTCCCGTATCGGCGGCATGGAGTGCAATTTCAATTGTCTCCATATCCCGCATCTCCCCGACTAGAATAATATCGGGGTCTTCACGCAAAGCAGCTCGAAGGGCATTCCCAAAACTGACCGTATCCTGCCCGACACTACGCTGGTTAATGATACATTTACGATCTTTATGGACAAATTCAATCGGATCTTCAATTGTAATAATATGTTTTCTTTTTTTCCAGTTAATCTCATCAATGAGCGCTGCCAATGTCGTCGATTTTCCACTTCCCGTCACCCCAGTAACGAGAACAAGGCCCCGTTCCATATCGGCAAAAGAGTGAACTACATTCGGAAGCTTAAGCTCTTCTATACTCAATATTTTGACCGGAATCAAACGAAAAACTGCCGAGATCCCTTCCATCTGGAAAAAGATATTGATACGAAAACGGGTATGCTCATCGAATGGATAGACTAAGTCCACCTCTTTTTTCTCTACCAACTCAGGGAAACGGGTACGCAATAACTCTTTAGCAAAAATAAGAGCATCATCTTTTGAGAGAATTTCACCGGAAAGGGGGATGATTTCTCCGTTAATTCGAGCTCGAACCACACTGTTGGCTTTTACATGAAGGTCACTTCCCCCTGCATCAATCATACGACGTAAGTAACCTCGTATTTTTTTCAACACCTCAAAATTGAGTTCACCTAAATCCGAATGACTAAAAGTTTGTTGACTCATAAGACTACTCCAATGCGTTTAGGATTTCGGAAAAAGCGACTTTGAATGACTCCAATCCCTCTTCTATCTGCTGTGTGATAATAGTATCCATGATAATACCAACACTCGCAACTTTTTGACGATGTTCTTCAATCACCGTAGAAGTAATCGGGAGTTTTAGAACACAATCTCCTCCACTCACATACGCATCAATCGTTGCAATCGGAGCCGTATTAACACTATTGGGAGCCAAAAGTTCATCAATGTAATAAGAAGCTCTAAACTCATCCCCTTTTACCCCCGTACTGGCAAACAATACACGAGATTTCGGAATATGAAGTGCTTCAACACGGTTATAAATATCGGCAGCATTGAGGATGCCCATTAGCCCTGTCTTAACGCCGCTATCACGAAGTATTTCATCGATGGCTCGGTCAATCCGACTGACGAACACGCTGATAACGGTATCAACGGAGGATTTTTGGGATGCTCTATTAAACGCTCCCGCACATTTGAGTGCCTGATCCACTGAAAATATCAACGTTGCATTAATAGCTATTCCTTGTGATGCAAGAGCTTCCATAGCAACATACCCCGCTTCGGTAGCAGGAACTTTTATCATCACATTGGGGCGGTTAATACTTTGATAGAGACGAATCCCCTCTGCTATCGTCGCTTCCGCATCATCACACAAATATGGATCGACTTCAATACTCACATACCCGTCATCTCCAGCATCATATAAAGGGCGCAAGATATCCGCCGCTTTTTGTATATCAAATATTGCTAATGCTTCGTATTTTTCTTTTGGGGAGAGGTGAGAAAGGGTAGAAATTTGTTCTTTATACGCGGGTGAAGTTAAAATTGCACTTTTGAAAATAGCGGGGTTGGAGGTTGCACCGTTAATAATCCCTTTTGAAATGAGTTCTTTAAACCCTTCATCCAAAAATGTCCGTTCAATAAAATCGGCCCAAAGGGCAAAGCGCGCTTCCGCTAAATACATAGAAACTCCGTCACATAAGTTAGGACTATTATGCCAAAATAATCATTAAAAATAGAGGTTCAGACCCAGTTTATACCGTTGTTCATGATACCCTTGTACTATGGCATCATAACTCCCGCTCAATGAGAGATAGGAATTCCATTGCCACACATGAGAAATACTCACTCGCGAGTGATCACTTCCCTCTAAATAAAAAATATTCCCTGCTTCAAGATGTGTTTTCATACGGTTATTCCAACTAATTCCCACGCCACCCGTCAATCCCAATCCTATATCGGCTTGAAATCCGAATCGCACTTCCGGCTCACTGAGCAAATATCCATACAACTGATCATCTCCGATCGAAGCACCCGCTCCGACACGAGTGACAAAACTGAGTTGGTCTCTTTCATAATCACGATCCCAACCACTTTTCATCCGCCATGAAAGCGGTTTAAAGAAATGGCTCACAGGAGCTATCGAGGCCAATGAAAGAACCGTCAATTTTTCCACTGTGAACCTATCATGATCAATTCCGATCTGCGTATCGAGAAATTCGATCTGCGCACCGGAGAGATGCCCCGTATCATCTTCACTCAAATCATGAAATGCGGGACGCCATCCGATCATTAAAGGAGAGCGATTCTCAAACCACCCTTGCGATAGGGATAAACGTGCAGAGCGATGGGCACGATCAGGATTTGATTTAGGGGGGACAACAAGTGTGTCACCAGCGCCTAAAGTCGCTCGCGCAGACAAGAGAGTATGATAACGCGATGTATACACCTCTTTGGAGATTTTCCCCTCAATGTACTCATATTCAACCAACTCCGCTGCCGCTTCAAGAGCAAAACGACGTTCTTGATCCGATAAAATCGAACTATTTATATCCCCTTGGCTTAAACGCTTAACGCTATTAATCGCTTCGGGAGAAAGCTCTTTTTCATACGCCAAAAGTTTAGTCCGTTTTGAGGGGCGGAAATGTTTTCCATTTACCAATCCCTCCTCTTCAAAAGCACGTACGGTATCAGGAGGGATAACGTAATAAAAAAAGTGCTCTCTCAAACGAACCTTCGGACGGGCGATTTCAGTGAGCCACAACATATGGTACGAACAATTCTCATCAAAAAAATAGTACCATGAGTTAATATGCTGCAATTCCCAGATATGACGCACCATCGCCATCACCTCATCGTGGGTGAGATTAAGATCGTATTCCCACACGTCTCTGGATTCACTGTCTCGATACTCTTTAAGCTTTTCGTAATACGGAAGCATGGAGTAATAGCCGTAATAGCCGCCAAACAACCCTTTATAGGCAAACAGTAAACCGTTGGTGTCTTCCGTGTGTGCCGCATAATTAATCGCATACGACATCAATTTTGAGTCCATCTTTGAGTCGATTCGCAAAAACGTATGTCCGAACATCGATGCGGGTGAGTTGATATGGGCACTCGGAAAAACCAGTGTCACACTTTGGGGGTCCATTTTGCTCACGAGTGTAGCATAGTCACTACATTCCCCCTCACCGAAAGAGATATTGAGTTCTTGTTCTAACCATGCTCGTCGGGCTGGAAAACGACAATACACACTCTCATTGCTTCGGTTTGTATCCTCATTAAAATGTTGAATGGTTTTATCAAGTTCGCTTGAGAGATTTTGTTTTCCATCACGTGAGAGAAAAAAAGCAAGATCATCAATCTCACTTTCGCTACGAGGAGAGTGCATCAGTAGATGCCAATAGCGAGTTTCGGAAAGTTTAGCTG
>NZ_JAFLKV010000125.1 GCF_019163035.1 Sulfuricurvum sp. | reverse complement strand
TAAGCGGTGCCGCGAGCATGAAAGAAGCACAATTCGATACCAATGAACTATTTTTCTCGATTACGGATAAAGAAAGTAAGATCCTTTCGGGTAATGAAGTATTTGTCCGGATCAGTGGGTATAGCAAACAAGAGTTAATGGGGAGTCTTCATAATATCATCCGCCATCCCGATATGCCAAAAGTGGTCTTTAAAATACTGTGGGACTATTTAAATGCGGATAAACCGATCGTCGCGTATGTAAAAAATAGAACCAAAGAGGGAGGATATTACTGGGTATTAACAGCCATATTTCCACAGGGTGAGCGTTATGTATCGATTCGGATCAAACCGAATTCTCCTATATTTGCAATCGTCCGAGAGCTTTACTTTAAACTTTTGATCGCTGAGAGCAGAGGCGGGATGGAAGAGAGTGAACCGATGCTTCTAAACGCTTTAGAGGAACTCGGATATCTGGGGTATGATCAGTTTATGGCTAAAGCTCTTTTGCTTGAGCTGAGTGAGCGCAAAAAAATCTTGGATAACATTCCAGTAACAGATCATAATGTCGAGCTCGATAGCCCATTGAAGATAGCTCTTAATGCGTTGTTGGAAGATAGCCAAACATTGATGCGTCAGTATGATCATTGGTTTGAAAAAATCGATATGTTTAATCATGTTAAAACCATGTTTGAAGAAAAAGGGGTAGTTCTTCGCCATCTAGCCCGAGATATCGTCTTTTTATCCCTCAATGCCTCCGTAGCCTCTTACAAAGTCGCCAATGGAGGAGAGACCTTCGGTGTTTTAGCCAGTGATGTCCGTATTAATGCAAAAGAGAATGATATCTTGATTGCGGATGTTGAGACTTCCGTGCAACAGTTTTCTGATTTATTGAATGAGACTATTTTTTCGGTTTCTGCAATACGATTGCAAATTGAGATGGTGACCTATTTTATTCGAGAAGTATTATGTCAAAAAAGCGAAGTTCAACTTCCTGAATTAGTTGATAACATTTCTAGTTTGATGGCTCTTGTCATAGAGTATTCTGAAACATCAAAACGGCTTCAGCTTGAACTCGATCGACAAATTCAATCGGCTTTGAAGTATTTAGACCAACTCGAACAGCAGATGATGTATTTAGGTTATATTCAAGTTTATGGGATTATCGAAGCGGCAGGAAATCAGGATGAATCGGTACGGTTTGGTGTAATATTTTCTCAGCTCAAGACATTAGTGCATGAGACATCCCAAGAGATAGAAATAATGCAAAAAAGCGGGCATAATTTTAGTGTTGAGAATCGATTTTTGATCAAAAAGTCAGAGGGAGTCGATTTACTGTTTAGACAATTGCATGAAGAGATATTAATAATTAAAGAATTGGAAGACTAAAATGGATGAAGTAACCTTTTTAAGCCGTAAAATACTCGATCTAAATAAGCAACTTATTGAGAGTGAAAAGGCTAAATCACGATTTCTCTCACTTATTGCCAATGCGCTTAATAACCCGATGACGGTACTTTTAGGGATAATTCCTAAACTGGCACCTCCCAGCGGCGATCCACGTGAAGCTATTTTTGGTTTAGCACATGAAGAACTTTTACTTCTTGATTTTCGTGTACAAAACTTGGTAATGGCGGCTGAGATCGAAAGCGGTAGCGTTAGTATTTCCAATGCTTCGGTTGATATTAATGAGTTGTTACAAGAGGTTTTAGAAGCATTAAAATATTCTATTAAAGCAAGGAATATGACAATTGTAGTGAATTGCTCTGTAAATGATAGAGTTGTAACTGATCCTCAAAAACTTCATATCATCCTGATAAATTTAGTTGCTAATGCTTGTGATTATGGGATTGAAGGAAGCAGCATAAATATTGAAGTGGTTTTAGTTGATTCTGAAATCTCCATAAGTGTAAAAAATCAAGGTCCTGAACCCGATGTAGAATATACAGCACAACTGTTTACTCGTTTCGCAGAAGGACCTGAGGGAAAACATGGGTTAGGTTTGGGTCTAAGTGTCGTACGAGAATTAACACAGTGGCTTGGAGGGCATGTTGATTATATTGCAGAAGATTCAACCGTTAAATTTACGGTTACACTTCCGGTAGGAGAATGTCTTTCCAATTCCGAAGCATGTGGTTCGAATGAATTTTTATTTGACTCGTTTGATGATGCAATAGAGCTCTGATGATTCATGGAGCCTCTACTTTCATTCACGTTGGGCAGATTCATGTCGATGAAGCCCCTTGTGCAATTTCAACCGTATTAGGTTCATGCGTAGCGGTTTGTTTATACGATAGCAAACTTGGCATCGGCGGAATGAATCATTATCTTTTGCCGTTTTGGAACGGAAATGGATTGCAATCACCAAAATTTGGAAACATTTCGATTCCGAAACTGATTGAATCTATGATAGCAAAAGGGTCTACCCCTAGAAGTATAGAAGCTAAAATTTTCGGTGGTGCATCAATGAATATCGGAGCAAGTGAAGCGATGATGATCGGGAAGAAAAATATTCTAGTAGCCCGTGAGATTCTAAATGAGTACAAAATAATGATTGTTGCTGAAGATGTAGGCGGGCAAAACGGCCGAAAAATTCAATTTGATTTGGAACGGGGGAAAGTGCTCCTGAAGTATACCTCCCGCACAATAGAGTAGTAAGGATAACCATGGCTATACGAGTTTTAATCGTCGATGACAGTGCGACTGCACGTGCAGTACTACGTGAAATTTTAGAAAGTGATCCCACAATCGAAGTGGTAGCGACTGCTTCCGATGCTTTTGTGGCACGTGATAAAATTGTTGAATTAAAACCTGATGTCGTGTGTCTGGATGTAGAAATGCCACGGATGGACGGCATCACGTTTTTAAAACGATTAATGCATTATATGCCGGTTCCTGTAGTAATGGTCTCTTCGTTAACCCAAAATGGAGCTAAAACAACTCTCGAAGCACTTGAAGCGGGAGCAGTCGATTTTGTAGGTAAGCCCCATTCCCATATCTATGACGGTGTCGAAACAATGCGTGAGGAGCTTTTAAGTAAAATTAAAATGGCGTCTCGTGTCCGTGTTCGTCAACGACAGCTTCAAAGTATGCAACAAGCCAATACCACGTCACTGGCAGAAACAACCAATAAAATTTTAGCCATCGGTGCATCAACAGGAGGGACAGAGGCTCTCAAAGATGTCCTCATGGGATTGCCCCGCAATGCTCCTGGAACGATTGTAGTTCAACATATGCCGGCAAACTTTACCGGACCTTTTGCGGAGAGACTTAATTCACTCTGTGCTATGGAAGTTCGAGAAGCAAAAAACGGTGATTCGATTACTCCGGGATTGGTTCTTATAGCTCCGGGAGATTATCATATGGTTGTCCGTCGCTCGGGTTCACGTTATTATGTTGAAATCGGCAGTGGTGATAAAGTATCAGGACATCGCCCCTCCGTGGATGTTCTGTTTAGCTCGGTTGCGAAAATTGCGGGAGCGAATGCTATCGGCGTTATACTAACGGGTATGGGTGGAGATGGTGCACGAGGGCTTCTTGCGATGCGTAATGCAGGTTCTCGTACTCTCGGACAAGATGAAGCAAGCTGTATCGTTTACGGCATGCCTAAAGTCGCTTATGATCTAGGTGCCATAGAGAGACAGCTCCCTTTGCAATCGATCGCTAAAGGGATTCTGGAATCTATCTAAGTAGCAACATAATCGCTTCAATCGTTTCTAACGCTTGAGGTATATTTGATTGATCGATAGATTGTTTAAGCAAGATCATTTTTTCACTCACTGCATTATTGCTATACTCCGTAAAAATATCTACTTTATTCGTATCAATCCGCTCGCCGGCATTTAGCTTCTTTTTTAGAAGTTGTATTTCAATTGCAAAAGTTAACGGGTCAATTTTCTTTTTTGATTTTTTTTCTTCATGTATATCCGAAAAATAGAGTTCAAATTGATCGATGACTTTTTTAAATTCATTTTCAAACTCTGGATACATCATCTCTAATAAATCCAATTTGTTATCTTTGACGATATGTTCTGCCTTCTCTGATAGTGAGCGAAGCTGTAGTGCACTGATATTGCCGGAAGAGCCTTTGATCGTATGTACATACCGTTTGATCTCTTCGATATGGTTATTTTTAATAGCGTTTCCTAAATTATCAATTAACTGCTGTGTGTCTGATTTAAAAGAGTCAGCAATTTTAATCAGAAGTTCATTTTTACCACCTAAACGATTTAATGCTTCATTGTAATCCCAAACAACTGCTGTATTCGGATTCGTAGGGGGGGCAATGAGATCGATTGGCATTTGAGTGCGTACATCTTTATCATTGGTTGAATGGAGAATAAGCCATCTTTTTAGAACTTGCTCTAGCATACCCATGTCGATTGGTTTTGATAGATAATCATTCATACCGGATGCAAAACATTTTTCCATATCGCCTTGCATCGCATTAGCTGTAATGGCAACAATAGGGATATCTTTATTGGTTTCACCTGCTTTTCCTTGACGTATAGCCTTGGATGCTTCATATCCATCCATTTCAGGCATCTGTCCATCCATCAAAATAAGGGTATAAGGTGACGTCTTTAATGCCTCAAGAGCTTCAACTCCATTCGTGGCAATATCAGCAACCAATCCTAACGTATCCAACATACCTTGTGCCACGATTTGGTTGGTTAGATTGTCTTCAACCAGAAGTATTCTCGTCTTAGGAGGCCATACGATTGCGTTGGATGGATTGGTAGTGCTGTCAATATAACTATCGATTTCAGAATCTTCATTCGAAATAAAAGAATTAAACGCTTTATAGAGACTCCTATGGGTAATCGGTTTGGATAGAAAAGCGTTGAATCCGATATTATTGTAATCGGAAATATTATTTTGATAGGCTACGGATCCCATTAAAATGATTTTCATATCGTTATATAAAGGAATTTTTCGTATTTCAATGCATAAAAGATCACTATTGATATGAGGGATATCCATATCCAATACTACAAAATCAAATGGCGGAGTTTTCCCCTCAGAAAATCTATTTTGACATAGCTCAATGGCAGCCGTGGTGGTTTCCGCAGTATAGACATTCATACCTAATTGTAAAAATACATGTTTCATCATCGTAAGATTAGTAAAATTATCTTCTACAATCAAAATTGATTTATCCTCAACGGCAATATCTTTAGGCAAAATTAGTATCGGAGTTTTACCGATTTTTACAGGTATATTGACACTAAAGCTACTTCCTTCCCCGAGTTTGCTATCAACACTTACTCTTCCACCCATAAGGTTGCATAGTTTTTTAACAATCGCTAGACCTAGACCTGTGCCGCCGTATTGTCGTGTTGTTGAACTATCGGCTTGAGTAAAAGTATCAAAAAGTGATTCAAATTTTTCTTTGGATATCCCAATACCGGTGTCGCTAACGACGATACTTAAATCTCCTTGCGTTTCATTTTTTCTTGATAAAACTGCTTTGATATAAATTTCTCCACGGCTTGTAAATTTAGCTGCATTCCCAATTAGATTAGTCAAAATTTGGCGTATTCGCACAGGATCGGTAATCATTGTTAGATTTTCTAATTCCGTGGTATCCAAAATGAGTTCAACGGAGGGATCTTGTGTTCTAAAGGACATTGCCTCTATCAAATCCCCTAATTCATCATGGAAATTGACTTCAACAAATTCCATTTCCATTTTCCCCGCTTCTATTTTGGAAAAATCTAATATATCATTAATAAGGCTTAATAAAGAGCTGGCGCTATTTTGGGCGATACTCAGTTGAAATTTTTGTGTGTGATCAAGTGTTGATAGGCTTAGTAGGTTAAGCATCCCTAAAACACCATTCATCGGAGTTCGTATTTCATGGCTCATTGATGCAAGAAATTCAGATTTGATACGCGTGGAAGATTCGGCTATCTCTTTGGCATGGATTATTTTTGCTTCTGCTTCTTTGATTTTAGAGATGTCATTTGCAATTTCAATATATCCATAAATAGTTTCATCTTCGTGACGAAGGGCTGTACAGGTGACATAAACAGGCACTTCTGCACCATCTTTACGGACAAATGTCCACTCATGTGCATTGGAGAGATCTTTATTTGCTTTGAAAAAGATAACATCCATACCTGGATCAATTGTGACGTCAAATTTTTCAGAGAGCTCTTGTGCATGTGCGATGATCTCCTCTTTTTTGTGTAATATGATGGGCGTTTGTCCTTTAAAATCATCATTACTATAGCCTGTAAGGTTTTCGCTCATTGCATTGACAGAGGTTACTAATCCATCTTTATCGGTTGTGATGATGGAAACACCGGCATTATCAAAAATCGCTTTTTGGAGTCTTAATGATTCTGTGAGTGAATATTCTGCCGCTTTTCGTGCGGTAATATCAATTCGAATGGTTATGTAGCTTTCAATAATACCGGACTCGTTAATGAAAGGAAAAACAGTAGTATCTACCCAATAGAGGTGCCCATCCTTGGCACGATTGCATACTTCATTGTGCCAAATTCCTTTTGTATTTAATACAGTATACATTTCGTTCCAAAATTCACTAGAGTGTATTTTTGAATTGAGTATCCGATGGTTTTTTCCAATCAGCTCATTAGCGCTGTATCCACTGATCTCTTCAAACTTTTTATTGACGTATTTTATAATGCCATGTGTATCGGTTGTCGCAACAATAGCATGTGCATCCAAAGCAAGCTTTTGTTCTTTTAGTTGCGTTAAGGCTTCTTTGTTTTCAAGTGCTAATTTTTCTTGAATTTCAAGCATATAATTAAAGGTATCTTTTAGCTGTTCTGCTTCATCTTTGTAGTTATTATGTGATAATGCATCATTGTCTTTAGCTATACTTTCTGCTTTTCTTGTCAGGTTATTTAACGTTTCTGTCAGCCTATAGCCAATAATAAAGGCTATAAATGAACTGATGATTATTTGTAATGTAACTAGAAAATAGGTAAGCGTTTTGTTATTTTTGACGGTTTTTAAATTATTAGTCAATTCAAATAATATTTCTGAGCGCCCAATACGTTTGTTATCGACTACTATCGGTGTTGAAACAAGTTTAAAAACTCTATTCTCATAGTGAATCAGATGAGAATTTTTATCAAATTTTTCCATCTTGATTTTAGGATCGTTTGTAGCGTAGGATAAGAGATTGTTTTCTGTATCGAAAATTTTAGCTGCTATATTGTTTTGGACGTGTATAAAGCTTTGTGTCTGATTATCTAATGTGGTGAAATCGTAAGTACTCAACGGAACTTTTATCATTTCACAAAAAAGCGTTGTTCCGATATGTATCTTTTCATCAATGAGTGAATTCGACAATTTTGATTGCGTATTAAAATTAAAAAAAACGATCAAAAAAACGAAAATAATTTCAATTGATAGAAACGATAGAATAAATTTATATCTAAAAGATAGTTTCATCTAATATACTGCAATAGAAGAACTAAAAGTTAAAAATATCATCTATATCAACCGCTTCAGC
Source organism: Sulfuricurvum sp. (assembly GCF_019163035.1). Taxonomy (GTDB): domain Bacteria; phylum Campylobacterota; class Campylobacteria; order Campylobacterales; family Sulfurimonadaceae; genus Sulfuricurvum. Next base: position 5,218 of record NZ_JAFLKV010000125.1, on the reverse strand, counting down.
GGCAGCTGCATTATCGGCATCCGTCGAAGGTTTTGTTTTTACATGGGTACTAAGCATATTGGAGTTAGAAATAATCATATCATCCATGTAATCAACGCTGATAGCACCTTCTTTAAAAATGAGATTAAACCAATTACTCAAATCCAAGCTGAAAGCACTGCATAATCCACCGATTGCATGTGATTTTTCGAGAAAATTGTCCATGTTTTCTTCAATACTTACGGCTAAATTGTTTAATGCTACGGCGATGGAGTAACTTTCAGAATAGGTAATCGTCAATTTGCTAATTCCTTTTAGATTGTAAACAATATCTTCAACCTCTTTACGATTAACATCTCCATTGCCGACTAACAATAATAGAGAGTTTAAGGATGAAATGTATTCTTCTACATTGTATAAATCTTCGTCATCCAAATAAGAGTAGACATGGAAAGACTCTTTATCTGCTATTGCTATTACCTCATTAACGGGTAATTTAGGTACTGAATCTGTTATAGCGCAACTCTCTATCGGTATCTCCTTTTTCGTGCTGAGAACAATAGGAGCTTTTTTAAATTTATGAAGACAAAATGATAATTTGTCTTCATCAAGTTTATACTCTATTCCAGCAGGAACTTTATGGAGTACAAGATTAATAATCGAGGTATCAATATTGTTAATCCCATTCATGGTTAAATAAATATTATCACATGACTCCTCAGCGATCACTTCCATTCTTACAGCAAGTTTTAACGCAATCGTCCCAAGAGTATAGAATGTAAGAATAGTATCACTCAGGCTTTCACTCCCTTGATTATTATTGAGAAGATAATATTCCCAAAATTCAGAAAGCTCATCTTCGTTACGCATAAAAAAAACAACTTGGTAACTGTAAACTTTATCGGTAAAAAGATTGACATACGAGATGTTCTGCGATTTAAAAGTGGAATAGCGAGATTCAAGCAACACAAGGTAGTTACTAAAACGGGCATTAAAAACATCGGTATTGATAGGTTTTGATATGTAATCCTCAGCACCTTTACGTAAAATGACTTTTTGCTGCTCTTTGTCGCTTATCGCTGAAACGGCGACAATAAGTACTTTTGGATCAATTTGTCGTATTTTATAGGTTGCTTTTATACCGTCCATTTCCGGCATCATGATATCCATAAAGATTAAATGATGGGGTTCAAGACTCTGAAGAGAAACGGCTTCAATGCCGTTGGCTACTTCGTTGATATGAAAACTGCCTCCATTTTGTTCAAAATAATTTTCAATAATACTTCGCAGAACAAAGCGATTATTTTCATTATCATCTACAATAAGAATTTTTTTCATGTGGCCTTCTACAAATTGACAGGATATGTATTTAATTATAGTATAAGTAGATACTCATATCGTTTAAAAGGTGTATATAAAGAGGTAATTTCCCCCCTGCAAACTCTATTCCTACAAATTTGTATCATTGTTGTCATTTTGTCGCGCTCTTTTGGTAAATGTCGTAAAAAAGCATAGAACACCCCTTGCATCAACCTAAGTGAAGTTCAAAAATAAGGGGATAACATGGCTGGAGCAGCTAGCTTGCGACAAATCGCGTTCTACGGAAAAGGTGGGATCGGTAAATCTACTACATCTCAAAATACATTGGCAGCAATGTCACATTATTTCGGTAAAAATATTATGATCGTTGGTTGTGATCCAAAAGCGGATTCAACTCGTTTGATTCTTCACGAGAAAGCACAAGATACTATTCTTTCTCTCGCAGCAGAAATGGGAACTATTGAAGATGTTGAGATGGAACAAGCTCGTCTTTGGGGTAAAGGTTTGTTTGACCGTGAAACTCCAGGCGGTTGGATCAATTGTACAGAATCAGGCGGACCAGAACCAGGAGTAGGTTGTGCAGGTCGTGGTGTTATTACAGCGATTAACTTTCTTGAAGAAGAGGGTGCATACGATGAAGAAGGTTTAGATTTCGTTTCTTATGACGTTCTTGGTGACGTTGTTTGTGGTGGATTTGCTATGCCGATTCGTGAAGGTAAAGCACAAGAAATCTACATCGTAATGTCAGGTGAAATGATGGCGATGTACGCGGCTAACAACATCTCTAAAGGGATTTTGAAATACGCAAACACTGGTGGAGTACGTCTTGCAGGTCTTATCTGTAACGCTCGTATGACAGACAAAGAGTACGATTTGGCACTTGAGCTTGCTCAACGTATCGGAACTCAATTGATCCACTTCGTACCACGTAACAACATCGTTCAACATGCTGAACTACGTCGTATGACCGTTGTTGAATACAGCCCATACTCTGACCAAGCTCGTGAATACAAAGAGCTTGCTCGTAAAATCGTTTATAACGATATGAAAATTATCCCTACTCCAATCAGTATGGATGATCTTGAAGACTTGCTCCTTGCATTCGGTCTCGAAGACGAAGTTGATGAGTCACAAGTCGGTAAAGCAGCAGAAGCTTAATTAGTCACGTTACCCCGGGGGTTCCTCTTTTGAGGAATCTTCAATGGTCGTCATGAAAATGACAAATAACATCTTGTTAATAATGAAAAGAAAACAACAGAAAAAGGAGATTAGATGTTTGTATTAGGTTTTCACTTCCCAGCTTCAATGGGGAATCAAATTCCAGACGAATTAGTTGCAGAAAAAATTGCCGGCGTTGATATCAGTGGCGTTAAAGAGATCAAACTTTTGATGGGTACTAAAGATAAAGATAAAGAGTGGTTGAGCTACACCAACAACTCTACATTTTTGTTCCGTGCAATGGTTCATTACTTCAAAGAAGAGAACCCAGATAACTTACAAAAGTACATGATCTACATGAACCGTTACCAAATGTCTGCAATCTCTAAACGTGTTGATGCAGCTGATGATGAAACAATGAAATTGTGTCACAACTTAGATTCGATGGAACAATTCCGCATCGAACTTGCGTAAGGAAGAGGTGTATTATGGGTCCAGAAACACTAGAAGCTAAACAAAAAGCGGCCATTGAAGAGATTTTAAAAGCGTATCCTGAGAAAGCGGCGAAAAACCGTGAAAAACATCTCGGTGTCGGATCTCCAAATGATGAAAATCAAAAAACGTGCGGTGATGTCCGCTCAAACAAAAAAACCGTTCCGGGTGTAATGAGTCAACGTGGTTGTGCTTATGCAGGCTCTAAAGGGGTTGTATGGGGTCCAGTTAAAGATATGGTTCATATCTCTCACGGTCCTATCGGATGCGGTCAATACAGCCGTGCAGGTCGTCGTAACTATTATATCGGTGTAACCGGTGTTGATACTTTCGTTACGATGAACTTCTGTTCGGATTTCCAAGAAAACAACATCGTTTTCGGTGGAGACAAAAAATTGGGTAAATGTATCGATGAAATCGAAGTACTTTTCCCACTCAATAACGGTATCACTGTTCAATCAGAATGTCCAATCGGTTTGATTGGGGATGATATCAACGCAGTAGCAAAAACAAAAGCAGCTGAGATTGGTAAAACAATCGTTCCTGTAAACTGTGAAGGTTTCCGTGGGGTTTCTCAATCATTGGGTCACCACATTGCAAATGACGCGGTTCGTGACTATATCTTTGATGGTGATTTGAGCCACATCGATACTACGAACGTTACTCCAACTGAGTATGACGTTGCGATCATCGGAGACTATAACATCGGTGGTGACACATGGTCAAGCCGTATCCTCCTAGAGGAAATGGGTCTTCGTGTTGTAGCACAATGGTCTGGAGATGCAACTCTTAAAGAGATGGCATTGACTCCTAAAGTGAAATTGAACTTGCTTCACTGCTACCGTTCAATGAACTACATCAGCCGTCACATGGAAAAAGAGTTCGGGATTCCTTGGATCGAGTATAACTTCTTCGGACCATCACAAACGATCAAATCACTTCGCAAAATTGCGGCGTTCTTTGATGAGAGCATCCAAGCTAAATGTGAAGAAGTTATCGCTAAATACCAACCGATGATCGATGCGGTAATCGCAAAATACAAACCTCGCCTTGAAGGTAAAACAGTAATGTTGTTCGTCGGTGGTCTCCGCCCTCGTCACGTTATCGGTGCTTACGAAGATTTGGGTATGGAAGTAATCGGAACAGGTTATGAGTTCGCTCATGATGACGACTACAAACGTACTAAAGAAGAGATTTTCCGCTCAACCGTTATCTATGATGACGTCAACGAGTATGAGCTTGAAGCGTTTGTTAAAAAACTTCAACCTGACCTTGTAGCTTCAGGGATCAAAGAGAAGTATGTATTCCAAAAAATGGGTCTCCCATATCGCCAAATGCACTCATGGGATTACAGCGGTCCATACCACGGATACGACGGATTCGCGATTTTCGCACAAGATATGGATTTAGCAATTAACTCACCTGTATGGGCGCACTCAAAAGCACCATGGGAAATGGAAGGATAAGGCGATGCAAGAAGTAGAAAAAATCGTAAACGGGAAAGACCTGTTTAAACGCCCAGAGTATACAGAATTACTCGCAAACAAAAAACAATTCGAATCTTCAATGCTCGCAATTAATCCTGCGAAAGTAGAAGAGATCGCTGAGTGGACGAAGTCATGGGATTACCGTGAGAAAAATCTTGCTCGTGAAGCGATCACCGTCAACCCTGCAAAAGCATGTCAACCTCTCGGGGCTGTCATGGTTGCACTCGGGTTTGAGGGTACTATGCCTTACGTTCATGGTTCTCATGGATGTGTAGCGTATTTCCGTTCATACTTTACCAAACACTTCAAAGAGCCGACTCCTTGTGTTTCTGACTCTATGACTGAAGATGCTGCGGTATTCGGTGGATTGGTAAATATGAAAGAGGGTCTTAAAAACTGTGCAGCAGTTTATAAACCTAAAATGATCGCCGTTTCTACTACCTGTATGGCAGAAGTTATCGGGGACGACTTGCAAGCGTTTATTATTGCGGCAAAAGAAGAAGATAAAGGTGAGTTTTTATCTGAAGAATATCCGATTCCGTATGCGCACACACCTTCATTCGTAGGTAGCCATATTACGGGTTATGACAACATGATGCATGGTATCATGTCTCAGCTTACTGAGGGTCAAAAAGGTGAAACAAAACAACGTATCAACATCATTCCTGGTTTTGAAACGTATATAGGAAGCCTTCGTTCGATCAAAAGCATCGTAGAAGCGTTCGGAACAGACTATATCATGTTGGGCGACCACTCTGATCAATGGGATATGCCAGCAGGTA
>NZ_JAFLKV010000118.1:9966-12703 GCF_019163035.1 Sulfuricurvum sp. | reverse complement strand
ATGATCGAAATCGGCGATGTTATCTTTAGCGGAGATTTTTTGTTTGAAGGGTCTATCGGGCGATGGGATTTCCCCTACTCCGATGCAAACTCTATGCGTGAAAGTTTGAAAAAATTTGCGGCATGGACAATCGATAAGCCCCTCTATCCAGGGCATGGAAACTCAACATCGGTTCGAGCGGAACAACGAAATGTCGAGTATTGGATGAAGATGGTTTAATTATCCAAACTTTTGAGAAGATCAAGACGGAGAACATGACGTTCAGTGATAACCGTTTTGAATTCCCCTTCAAAAATTTTGATTTCATGAACAAAGCCGCGAACGGTTACATTGCGTTTTCGTCCCTCTTTTTGGTGTTCATTCGCTTCAAATGTAACGATATCTCCCACTCTCACGGGAGCCAAAAAAAGACAGTTGCACGATGCTAATACGACATTGGGCTCATTCACCGCTACCATAGCGGCAAAATCGGCGGCACTAAAAATAAATCCTCCATGCACCAACCCCACTTCATCGGCACGCATAACCTCATTGGTTTCCAGCATGATTTTTGCAAATCCGGCTTCCATCTTGATAATCTCACCACTGTAGACCGTATTTATCCGCTCATGGGTATTTAATGCGGTCTGCGGGTTTATCGCGATTTGAATCTCTTCATTCATTACATCTAATTGATCTCTTGACAAATTATCCTCTTTTAATCCGAATGTATCCCCGAACAGGTGCCGGGTATCCCTCTACTGTTTTGGTACTATCGGCAGGATCGAGAAAATCTTCAAGGCTTTGCGATTCTATCCAGTCCGTTTTGCGTTGTTCATCGGATGTCGTTACCACCGTTCTCAACACCTCAAAGGAGTTAAATCCGGCACGGGTACACCAATTTTCAAGCGCTTTAAGGGTCGGAACAAAATAGACATTAGTGATTTTAGAGTAGCTTCCGCTCGGACAAAGAGCGACGGGTTCCTCTCCGTCGATGATAAAGGTATCGAGATAAATCTCGCCCCCCTCGGCTAAACCTTGCCCCAATGCCTTAATCATCGCGACCGGATCGCTGCGATGGTAGAGTACCCCAAGACAAAAGATCGTATCAAATTTCTCTTCGTAAAAGGGCAAATGTTCCACCCCAAGCAATTCATAGACAATGTCGCTTTTGACAAAATGGTTGATGAGATCAAACTGCGATTTAAAGAGCGCCGAGGGGTCAAATCCGACCACTTTTGCCGGAGTGTCTTCGAGAAAACGGAACATATAGTAGCCGTTGTTGCATCCGATATCAGCTACTTTTTTGCCGTGAAGATTGAAATGGGGACGGAGAAAATTGTATTTGAGGTCTGAGCGCCATTCGGTATCGATAAACAGGCCGAACAGATCAAACGGTCCTTTGCGCCACGGCATCATGAGGCGGGCGATACGTTCCAGATCATTGACATCCACCACCTCATCCGATGTGAGGGCAACGGTATTGCCCAGTCCGACATGAGACTCAATCTGTGGCAGTTGATTTAGCGCTTCACGCAACGGAGCGATATTTTTCCATGTCATCCATTTTTGGCGTTCTTCTCGAACTGCATTTAAATCCATTTTCGCTCCTCATTCTTATCCTGAAATTTTAGCGATATTAGGCTAAAATGCCCCCATGCGTATAGAACAAAAAGCCACCCTCATTTCCACTATTGTCGCCTTTTTACTGGTGACGTTTAAACTCAGTGTCGGCATCATGAGCGGTTCCGTTGCCGTTTTAGCCTCTGCAATCGATTCATTACTTGATATGATTGTATCCCTCTTTAACTACTTTGCCCTTCACAATTCCGACAAAGAACCCGATGAGCATTTTAACTTCGGACGGCGTAAACTCGAACCCCTCGCTGCGGTCATCGAAGGGACGATCATCAGTCTCTCAGCGCTCTTTATCCTTTACACCGCTATCTCGAAAATGGTACAAGGAAGTGTTATCGAGCATCTCGACCTCTCCATAGGTGTGATGATCATATCCCTCATCATCACGGCTGGACTGGTTTTCTTTCTCAATTATGTTGCAAAAAAAACAGGGAATATGGTAATCCAAGCCGATGCACTCCATTACAAAACCGATTTGCTCAGTAATGGGGCTGTTTTAATCTCACTCGTCTTTATCTCATTTACCGAATATACGTTTATCGATCCACTGCTCGGTATCGGAATCAGTATTTATATGATCTACTCTGCCTTTCCACTTATCAAAGAGGGTATCCTCATGCTCCTTGATGCTGCCCTTGATGGAGAGAGTGTTGCCAAGATTACAAAGCTTTTAAACTCTCAACTCGATGTAAGCGGCTATCATGATTTACGTACCCGCCGCTCAGGAAGCGAAATCTATCTGAGCGTTCATATCGTATTTAGTATCAGTACCTCCCTCTACGATGCTCACATGGTAGGAGATCGAATCGAACTTGCTCTCAAAAATCTCTTCCCTGAAAACAATGTGTACGCGTTGATCCATCTCGATCCGTATGATGATTCTGAAGACGAGCACCTAGATTAAGTAGATTAGTTAAAAATTTTATTATATCTGATAAAATTATATAAATAATAACATAAGGATATAATAATGAGACGTTTTTTCGTCATTCCTCTCACTCTAGCCTCTACTCTTTTGATCGCATCTCCCTCTGTAGAAGAACAAGTCACCCTAAAAGGGAATCAGATTTCCAATGCATTACTCCAAAAACTCGGCGGTGAATTAAAAAGTCAAATGCAA
>NZ_JAFLKV010000118.1:0-9866 GCF_019163035.1 Sulfuricurvum sp. | reverse complement strand
AATACAATCATGTTCTATAAACCGATCGTGATCAATAATGAAGCGTGTTTGAAGTGTCATGGAAATGTCGAAGGGGATTTAGCCAAAGCGATTACGGCCGCGTATCCTGAGGATAAAGCAACCGGTTATAAGATGGGAGATTTACGAGGAATGATAGCTATCGAAATAGCACGATAACCTATCGCGCGTACTCGACAGCTCTGCTTTCACGGATAACGCTTACTTTTATCTCTCCGGGGAACTGCACTTTTTGAGAAATCTCATCGGCAATCTCGCGGGCGATCAAAGTCGTCTCATCATCACTCACATTTTGAGCACTGACAATAACCCGCACTTCACGCCCCGCATTGATCGCGTAGGCTTGTTTTACCCCCGCTTTTTGGGTAGCGATCTCTTCGATCTCACTCACACGGCGTAAGAAACTCTCCAACACTTCGCGTCGTGCTCCCGGACGGGCGGCGGAGAGGGTATCGGCGGCACACACCGCCGCACACTCGATACTTTTGATCTCTTCATGACCGTGATGGGCATAAATCGCATTGATAACCACCGGATCTTCACCGTAGCGACGGCACAGTTCCACCCCGATATCGACGTGGTTCCCCCCGTTATCTTGGGTCAGAGTTTTACCGATGTCATGGAGCAATCCCGCACGGCGGGCGAGTTTAACATCACCCCCCATCTCAGAAGCCATAATCCCCGCTAAGTGCGCCACTTCGAGCGTATGAGCAAGGGCATTTTGTCCGTAACTGGAGCGGTATTTTAACCGACCGACCAGTTTCATCAATTCAGGATGGATACCCCCTATCCCTAATTCAAGGACAATCTCTTCCCCCTCGCGGGTTGTTGATTCCTCAAACTCATCAGATACTTTTTGGTACACCTCTTCGATCCGTGCGGGCTGAATACGTCCGTCTTGGATCAAAAGCTCAATCGTTTTAGTCGCTATCGCACGGCGATAGAGGTTAAACGAACTCACAATAATCGCATTCGGTGTCTCATCGATAATGATATCGACCCCACTCACCATTTCGAGGGTTTTGATATTACGCCCCTCTTTACCGATAATGCGCCCTTTGAGCTCATCATCATCGAGATGGATCACACTGATGAGCCGCTCTGCGGCATATTCACCCGCAAATCGCGACGTTGCCTGTGCCAAAATATACTCAGCTTTGCGCTTGAGTTGCTCTTTGGACTGTTCTTCTATTTTACGTAGTTCTCTCGCTAAATCCAGACGCTCGCTCTCACGAATCTGGTCTAAAAGAATCGTTTTCGCTTCGTGTGCCGATAATCCGGAACGCTGCTCGACGATCACCTTAATTTGTTCACTTTTTTGGCGGTAGTCTTCTTTTAATTTCTCTAATGCACGTTCATTACGCTCAATATTGAGCCGTCTGTTTTCGATTACGGTACGCTCCTGTGAGAGCTTTTCCACTTCATTTTGTCGAAGATTTTCAAACTCACGTTCTGAGCGTTCAATCTTCTCTTCACGAAAAGCAAAATCTTTTTTGACTTGCTCAGAAGTTTCATCGTACCGTTTTTGCGCCTCTTTTTCGATCTCACGAGAGCGTAGTGAGGAGCGTTCTAACATCATTTGTGCTTCATTTTCAATCGCTTTGGATTTGGCTTTCGCCTGTTCCAAATAGAGATCAAAATGAGCTGCGGTAATCTTTTTTGAAATTAAAAATCCGACCAACCCGCTCACTGCGGCGATGCCGCTTCCTACGAGTAGTTCGTTCAACATTGGTTTTCCTCATACTTTGAACCCCATAGGGAGTTATGAGTAGATCTCCTTGCACATCATAATCATCACAAATATCGTGCGTCGTTCGGCATGCGCACGATTGAATAAAAATCGTAAACGGTTTCGTTTTTAGGGTCGGGAAAAATCGATCATACATCCCCTTACCGAAACCTACTCGGCGCAAAGATCCGTCTACCCCTACTACAGGGACAATAGCTACATCTATTAAATTATATTTTCTATACGAATTCCGTGGCTCATAAATCCCGAAAGCTTTACATTCCAACGGGTATCTCAATGGTACCATTTTGAAACTGACGCCATCCATAAACGGCAAATATACTTCTTTTTCACGACGAAAAGTGTGGATTGTTTTACGGATATCCGCTTCAAATCCCATAGGATAATAGAACAAAATCCGTTTCCCTGAGAATGTTTTTAAAATACGTTGCAACAATGCATTGATTTTTACATCACGCACTTTTTTCGTACTCGCGGGAAGAGATTTGAGCCGATTCAAACAATGGGCTCTAAAATCGCTTTTGGTCACTTTTTACCTTTGCTTCGTTATAATCTTCATCATTTTACTCTAAAAAAGGTTTTGTATGCGTTTAGCCCATTTATTAATCCCTTTATTCTCACTCTCACTCCTATTTCAAGGGTGCGACAAAAAAGAGTCTTCCGATGAGGCACTCGTCTCTACCGCTGAGTTTACCCTAATGGATACCCAAGGTAAAAGTTACAAAGTTGAAAAACGAGGAACTAATTTTACCCTCGATGCGGGAGATGACAAAATAGTATTATTTGATATTTTCGCCACGTGGTGTCCTCCTTGTCAAGCCGAAGTGATGCATTTGGGAAATTTGCAAAAAAAATACGGTGACGATTTGATTATTATGGGGATTACCATCGAAGAGGATAAAAGTAACGCCGAGCTCGATGCGTTCCGTGAAAAATACAAAGGGGGCGATTATCTCATCTCCAACAAAGCCGATAACCAAAACCTTGCCCGTGCTATCGCATCCACTATCGGCGTAGGTCAACAGTTCCCAATCCCTTTGATGGTTTTGTATAAAAACGGTCAATACGTGACCCATTACGCGGGTGCGACCCAAGAAGAGATTATTGATCGCGATATCGCTCAAGCATTAGGGAAATAAGTATGTTCTCATTCATCAAAAAAGGGCTTCAAAAAACTGTCGAGGCCATCAGTGCGATTATCCCTGATAAAAAAGCGACGATCAGTAAAAACGATCTCGAAAATATCCTCCTCGAAGCCGACGTTGAGTACGATCTCGTCGAAATCATTTTACGAGAGCTGTATCAAGAGAACATCACACGCGAACAACTCCGTTCTAAACTCCTTTCTACCCTCAACTATGCCCAAAACACATTACCCGATAATCCTGACAAACCGACGGTTACCCTCATCATCGGAGTCAACGGTGCAGGAAAAACGACAACGATTGCTAAACTAGCCCAACACCATCTGAACACGGGTGATCGAGTTATCCTCGGTGCGGGAGACACTTTCCGTGCCGCCGCCATCGAGCAACTCACGAGATGGGCAGATAAGCTCGAAGTCCCTATCGTCTCCTCTCGTCAAGGGCATGATCCGAGTGCCGTAGCCTATGACACGATCGAATCAGCAAAAGCACGAGGGTTCGAGCAGGTGATCATCGACACTGCAGGACGTCTCCACACCCAAACCAACCTCGGTAATGAGCTCAAAAAAATCGTCCGTATCTGTGACAAAGCCCACACCGGAGCACCGCACCGCAAAATCCTGATCCTAGATGGAACCCAAGGATCTTCGGCGATTGCCCAAGCCAAAGCATTTAATGAGATGGTAGGAGTCGATGGAATCATCATCACCAAACTCGACGGCACGGCGAAAGGGGGATCGGTATTCTCTATCGCCTACGCCCTCTCCCTACCGATCCTCTACATCGGCGTCGGTGAACAGCCTGAGCACCTGATACCGTTTAATAAATACGAATTTGTGGATGGTATTTTAGATGCTATTTTTGGGGAAGAGTCTAATACCTAATGGCAAAGAAAAAAAACGTCCTCTTCGAATGTCAACACTGCGGATTCACTACCCCAAAATGGATGGGAAAATGTACCAATTGCGGAGGATGGGACAGTTTTGTTGAACTGAGCGAACAACAGCAAGAGACGATTAAACTAACCTCTTCCTCTTCACCCTCAGGCGGAACCAAAGCCAAAGAGATCACCCAAATCGTCGAAGAGCACACTGAACGTTTTTCCAGTGACGATGCCGAACTTGATATGGTTCTCGGAGGGGGTGTCGTTCCCGGTTCTCTTGTCCTTATCGGAGGGAGCCCAGGTGTCGGAAAATCGACTCTGCTTTTGAAAATCGGCTCGAATTTGGCAAAACAAAACCGTAATGTCCTCTACGTATCGGGCGAAGAGAGCGAAGGGCAGATCAAACTCCGCGCCAACCGGCTCGGCGCCAATGTGGATAATCTCTATCTCCTCGCCGAAATACGACTGGAGCAGGTACTCTCCGAACTGTATGAACGCTCTTATGAGTGTATTATCATTGACTCGATCCAAACCCTCTACTCCGAAACTATCGCCTCCGCTCCCGGATCGGTGACACAGGTACGGCAAATCACATTTGATCTGATGCGCATTGCTAAAGAGCGCCGTATTGCCATTTTCATCATTGGACACATCACCAAAGAGGGCTCTATCGCAGGTCCCCGCGTCTTGGAGCACATGGTCGATGTCGTCCTCTATTTCGAAGGGGATAGCGGACATGAACTCCGAATATTACGCGGATTTAAAAATCGTTTCGGTCCTACGAGCGAAATCGGAGTTTTCGAGATGCGCCATGATGGTTTGGTATCGGCGAAAGACCTCTCCTCACGCTTTTTCAACCGTACCAAGTCCCAAAGCGGTTCCGCCCTCACCGTTATTATGGAAGGAACTCGCCCCATTGTCCTCGAAGTGCAAGCATTGGTAAGCGACACCCATGCCCCTAACCCAAAACGACAAGCGACAGGATTTGAAAACAACCGCCTCAATATGCTTCTCGCATTGCTGGAGCGAAAACTCGAAATTCCACTCAATAGCTACGATGTTTTTATCAATATCACGGGAGGGATCAAAATTACCGAAACCTCTGCCGATTTAGCAATACTCGCCGCCATCATCAGTAGCTTTCGTAACCGTGCTATCTCCAAAGAGACGGTATTTATTGGGGAAGTTTCCCTCGTCGGAGATATTCGTGAAGTATACCAACTCGATCAAAGGCTCAAAGAGGCGGCTTCTCAACAAATCACTAAAGCGCTAATCCCGAAAAAACCGATTGAGAAAACAGCGATCAAATGTTACGAAATTGACGAAGTAAGTAAACTACTTGAGTGGTTTTAACCTAAATTTCCGTATAATTACCCATTACAAACGAAGGATATTTTATGCCAGTATGTTCTATTGTTGCCGATCATAAATCCGAAGAGCTTTACAGTAAGCTCTCTCTAGCGTATTCAACCGAAGAAGAGCGCCAAATAATCGAAAAAGCGATTGAAGTGTGCACCCCATTATGTTCTACCGAACCTAATATTTACGGCGGTTCTGTAACTGAGGGGAAAAGAATGATTACTATAGAATATCATGACGTGAGTGATCGTGAAGATGGGCAAGTGTATGAAGCAATTATTAAATATTTGGGGATTGAAGAGTGCCGTTAAGCAAGAATGCCGCCAATCTAAGCGTCCAACGTCTCAAAGAATTTGCTGAAGGCAATGAAACATTTCAACAAACCTATTTCAAAAAGCATGAAACTCAATTACTCAATCTTGTCAAAGAGGGTCAAAACCCTCGTGCCCTTTTTATCGGCTGTTCCGATTCACGAGTTATTCCCGATCTCATCGTCCAATCGAGTCCGGGGGATTTGTTTGTCGTCCGTAACGTCGGTAATTTTGTCGCACCCTATAAACCCGATGAGGATTTCCACTCAACGGCGGCAGGGATAGAGTATGCAGTATTAGTGCTAGAAGTGTCCGAAATCATCATTTGCGGACATTCCCACTGTGGTGCTATTGAAGCACTCTATAAATCATCCTGCGATACCTCAATGATCCATACCGCCAAATGGCTTACCCTTGGAGAAAAAGCTAAATCGATGGCGATGTTGGCATTAGGGGAAAATACTCCCAACGAAGAGTTACTTCGTGCGACTGAACGCCTCTCAATTATTACCCAAATCGAAAATCTCCTCACCTACCCATACGTCAAAAAACTAGTAGAAGAAGAAAAGCTCTTTATCCACGGATGGTACTATGATATCGAGACAGGTGCTATCGAATACTATGACCCTGACATCTATCAATTCCGCCCGCTAAGTGAACTCGGAGAGTAATCTTCTCTCCTACCAATCCAAATACAAAAAGAGCGACGAGAGAAAATAGTTGGTGATAAAAATCGCTACCGCCGAATAAACAACGGCATAGATTGTCGATTGTCCTACTCCGCGTGCTCCTCCACTCGTGTGATAGCCGATGTAGCTACCGATTGAACTCACAATAAATCCAAATACTGCTGCTTTAATAACACCCGTCATAATGTCGCTAAATTCACCCAAACGCATCAATGTCTCTTGATAAGCAATCGGGTTAATCCCTAATACACTAGTCGAAATGATATACGCTGAACCTATAGCGACAAAATCAAACCAAATAACCAGTAGTGGTAACGAGATAACGGTGGCGATAATACGAGGGGTGATAAGATACTCTTTAGAGTTAACCCCTAAAATATCAATTGCATCAATCTGTTCTGAAACACGCATGGTTCCAAGCTCCGCCGCCATTGCGCTGATCGAGCGAGAAATCAACATTAATGAGGCAAAAACAGGTCCTAGCTCTTTTGTGATCGAAAGAAAGATAGTATAACCGATAAAATTCTCAATCCCGAATTGGTGAAAGCCCCCATAAAGCTGAATTGCTTCAACCATCCCTGTAAACAAACCGGTAAGGGTTACAACCCCCATACATCCCAATCCGATCACTTCGATTTGTGTTAAAACAATTTTATACCGTTTAAAAGCGAGAGGATAAAGTTTAAAAAGCTGTGTTTGAAATAAAATAAATTGTCCAAATTTTTCAATCGTCTCATAAAATTGGATAAAAGGGTAACCGATATAGCCTAAAAGTCTCTCTACCATAAATATTTCCTTCTTTTCATCTGCTAAGTTTACCAAAATTTCCATTAGGTACCGTGGCAAATTTCATAAGTTTCTTGCTACAATAAAGAATTAACTTAACTTAGGAGCTATGGATGGCTGAAAAAGAAAAAGAAGAGCAGGGAACCGAAGAAGGCGAGAAGAAAAAATCGGGGAATATGCTTTTGATTATTATCATCGCCGTGTTGGTACTCATTTTAGTAATTGGCGGCGTTGTTGCGGCACTGATGATGGGAAATGGTGATGCAGCAGCAGAAGCGGGTCACGGTGCTAAAACCGAAGTGGCAGCAGAAGGACATGCGCCGGCAGCAGATGCAGCTCATGAAGGCGAAGCAAAAGCCTCAGATGGACATGGAGAAGCTGGTGGCGAAGCAATGACCGAAGTGGGATTGATGTTTCCCCTCGATGCATTTACCGTCAATCTATTAAGTGAAAGTGGTCGTCGCTATCTCAAATGCGAAATCAATCTTGAAATGGAAGGGGAAGAGCTATCTCATGAACTGGAAGAGAAAAAACCTGTTTTCCGCGATATTATCATTCGTATTTTGAGTTCTAAATCACTTGAAGAGATTTCAACGGTAAAAGGTAAAGAGAAACTTAAAGAAGAGATTGTCCAAGATTTAAATACTCGTTTGAAAGACGGAAAAGTCAAAAATGTCTACTTTACCGACTTCGTGGTGCAATGATCGGCATCGACCTCATCAAAACCGACCGTTTGAAACGTACAATAGAACGTTTCGGCGATCGTGCTATTAATAGAGTGCTCTCTCAAAATGATATTCATTTGTATAAAAGCAATCAAAATTTTGCAGGTCTTTGGGCGGCAAAAGAGGCGTGTGCAAAAGCTTTAGGATGCGGTATCGGCGGCGAATGCGGTTTTCACGATATCATCCTCTCAAAAACTCCTAAAGGTGCCCCTCAACTCTCTCTTTCACCTCGTGTACGCGACTATTTTGGTATTACCGATGCATCTGTCTCGATTACACATGATGGTGAATTTACCATTGCTGTAGTAGCATTAGAACAATCAAAATCTTCAATAAAGTAAAAAATATGCAAGAACTCCTAAGCATTCAAAAATATGCATCCAAACACCATATCAGTACATTTAGCGTCATTAAAAAAACGATGAGCGGAGAATTACCCACCGTGGTCAAAGAAGAGAACGGTAAAGAGGTAACGTATATTGTGCTGAACCCTTCATCGGTTCAACCTAAAAACGATCTCAATAGTACCGCTATTGAAGAGTTTGAAATTGATTACAAAAAAGCGTATGAAGATTTGAATAAAGAGTATTTGATCCTAAAGACCAAATACGAAAGACTATTAGAGTTGCACGGTGAAAACTAAATCACCCTCCCCCGACAAAATCGAGTAGTTCAATCGTATCACCCTCGCTCAATAGAGCGCTTCCCCAACGATCTTTTTTGACGATCTCCATATTGAGAGCCGAAGCCATAACACGCTCTTCGAGACCTAACGAGCAGATCAAATCGAGCATACTCGACCCCTCCGCTATCTCTCTCATTTCACCGTTTACTTTTATCTGCATAATTACTCCTACATCGACATTTTAATAAGTTGAGCTATCGTTAAAAATTTCTTTGCTATCGCAAAATCGTATGGCGTTGCTCCGTCGTTGTTTTTTACATTTGGGTTTGCTTTAGCTTTGAGTAAAAAATCGACCACTTTTTCATTTCCGCTAAATGCCGCTTGATGCAATGGGGTAATCCACTCGTTATTTGCGAGATTGACATCAGCCCCCTCTAACACGACAAATGTTGTCAGCTCCAAGTTTTTCTTTTTGATTGCCAAGATCAACGGTGTATTCCCGTTTAAATCTTGAAAATTGATATCGGCTCCGTGTTTGAGCAAATATTTTGCCATGGTTACATCACCAAGCTTTATGGCAACATGAAGCGCACTTAGGCCTGCTTTATTTGCATCATCTATATTTACACCTGAGATAATGATAGCTTCAACTTTTTTCATATCCGCTTCATAAACAGCATCATGCAATTCCCCTGCATACAATGAAAAAGTGACCATCAGTATTATGAAAAATTTCATCCTCTATCCTTGAGTAAACCGTATCATCTTAAACCGTTCCCCCATAAGTGAGGGAGTAATAAGGATTTTGACTTTTTCAAGCTCTTGAACGTAGATTTCATCTCCAGCATGTTCTTTGAGCATCGCTAAGAGGTCTAAAATCCCCATTTCGACCAATGCCACCAGTTGTGTGGCGTACTGCGCACATTTGATCCCCTGAGCTTCATAGGCCTCTTTGACGTGAGTAAAGTTGACATCATAGGTAATATCACTTTTACCGAAAGCCTCAGCGCGCACCAGTGCCTCATCGAAAAGGGGAAATGTCTGGTGTTCTTGATAGACACGAATCGAAAAATCGCTCCGCGCATTCAACTCACCGTAATCGAAGCTCATAAACTCAAACCGTTTTGAAGAACCAGCCATTACCTCCGCAAACGATTCGTATCCTAAAGCAATTTCCCCGCGATCTTGCTTATATTTTTTAGCCAATGCAGCTATTTTAGGATCATCGATATCGAAAAATATCTCATGATTCTCTACACGGGCAATTTTCCCTTTATAGAAAAGTTCACACGAAAACGCGTCAAAAATCTCATTCGCGATAAAAAAGGTCGATTGCTCGTTTAGCTCGGATAGATTACTGTAATGTTCTAAATGCACTGCATTACCGAACGACTCGTCAAAATAATGTTGTTGCGCCGCTCTCAGATTTTCAAACCGCTCTACAATCCCGAATCTGAGAGTTTTCAATAATAAGGGGCGTAGGGTGTGGAGAAACTCTATAATATCCGCCAACAGATAACCGTGATGGGCACCGATCTCACAGATCAGCGAATCGGGGCTCAAAAACCCTTCATC